>NZ_JBKBOV010000012.1:0-117351 GCF_046293535.1 Massilia sp.
ACGCGCGCCTGGCCGCCCTGCCGCGCGCCGCCTCAGCCCTGGTCGGACGGCCGCAGCGCCGGACGCGGCGCCTCGAGCGCGCGCCGCACCGCCGCGCCCAGCTTGCGCGCGGCGGTCCGGATCTGGGCCGGCGTATGGCGCGCCATCAACTGCAGGCGCAGGCGCGCCGCGCCGAGGGGCACGCCGGGGAACTCCATCGGATTGACGAACACCTGCTCGCGCGCCAGCAGCATGCCGGCCACCCGCGTGGCCGACTCCGAACCCAGCAGCAGCGGAACGATCGGCGAGGCGCTGCCGATGCAGCGCATGCCTTCTTCGTGCAGCAGGGCACGCAGCTCGACGGCGTTGCGCATCAGATCCGCGCGCAGCCGTTCGCCCTCAGTGCTGGTGGCAATGCGCAGGCATTCCAGCACCGTGGCCGCCTGCACCGGCGAGAGCGCGTTGGAAAACATGTGCGGTCCCGCGAACAGCTGCAATTGGCGCCGCACGCTGGGCTCAAGGCAGGCGACGAAACCGCCGTTCGAGGCGAAGGTCTTGGAAAACGCGCCCATCACGATGTCGATCCTACCCAGCATGCCCTGGGCGCCGATCGCGCCGGTGCCGCCCGGCCCCATCGCCCCGAGGTCGTGGGCGACGTCCACCAGCAGGGTGGCGCCGTACTCGCGGCACAGGTACTGCATCAGGGGCAGGTCGGGACTGTCGGCATCCATGCTGAACAGGCCCTCGGTCACCACCAGGATCGCGCCGCCGGCATCCACGGCGCGGATCCCGGCCAGCAGTTCGCGCAGGTGGTCGCAGTCGTTGTGGCGGAACGCCGAGACGTTGCGGGTGGCCGCCTGCGCTCCCTGGCGCAGCGAGGCATGCGCCAGCGCGTCGATCAGGACGTGGTCGCTGCCGTGCACCAGGGCCGTCACGGCGCCGAAGGCCGCGCCCCAGCCGGTCGGGAACAGGGTCACGTGCTGGCAGGCCAGCAGCGCGCCGATGGCCTCCTCGAGCAGGCCGGAATAGCGGCTGTTCCCCAGCAGGATGGCCGAGCCGGCGCTGTGCGGCCCGCATTCGGCCAGCACGCGCATGGCCGCGTCGAGCACGGCCGGGTGGGCCGCCAGCGACAGGTAGTCCTGCGAGGCGAAGTTGATGCCCTGCCGGGCCGCCAGGCCGTCGCCTTCCACGGTGGCCATCGGCGCCGGCGGGCCGTCGAGGGTGCGGCCATAGGGCCAGACGCCGTGGCGGGCGCGCAGCGCGCACCACTCCTCGAGCGGGGCCGCGCGGCGCAGCAGGTCGCGTCCGCGCGGCTGGCGGAACAGGGCGACGTTGCCGCCCAGCGCGCCCGAGGCGGCCAGCGCGTCGAGGTCATGGGCGGGGTCAAAGGGAATCGGTTCATTCAGCACGGCATCCTCCGGTACAAGAGATGAGCGGACAAGCGATCAAGAAGGGACTTCAGGCCGGCACCAGGGGCGCGGCCTCGACCTGGCGCGCCAGCAGCGCCGCCACCTCGGCGGGCGGCAGCGGGCGCGCGAAGTAATAACCCTGGGCGCAGTCGCATCCCATCGCGCACAGGTCGGCCAACTGCTCGGGCGTCTCGACCGCCTCGGCGATCACGTTCAGGCCGAGCCGGTGCGCCATCGACACGATGGCCTCGGCGATCGCGAACGAGCGCGCGCCGGGCTTGCCCGCGCCGGCGCCCGAGGCAGCGGCGCCGGCCGCGCCCAGCCGGCGCACGAACAGGCCATCCATCTTCAGGATGTCGACCGGCAGTTCGGACAGGTAATTCAGGCTCGAATAGCCGGTGCCGAAGTCGTCGATCGAGACCAGCACGCCGGCCTGGCGCAGGCCGCTCATCAGGGCGCAGTTCCCGGCCAGGTCTTCGATCAGCATGCCCTCGGTGATCTCGAGGTCGAGGCAGCGCGCCGGCATCCCGGTCTCGTGCAGGATCGCCAGCACCCGCGCCGGCAGTCCAGGCTCCTTGAGCTGGCGCGCCGACAGGTTGACCGCGGTCTTGATCTCGGGGAGCCCGCTGGCGCGCCAGGCGCGGTTCTGCAGGCAGGCGGTGCGCAGCGCCCAGTCGCCGATCGGGACGATCATGCCGGTCTCCTCGGCCAGCGGGATGAAGCGGCTGGGCGCCACCCGCCCGTACACCGGATGCTGCCAGCGCAGCAGCGCCTCGACCCCGACCACGCGCCTGGTGGCCAGGTCGATCTGCGGCTGGTATTCCAGGAACAGCTGGCCCTGCGCGAGGGCCTCGCGCAGGCCGTTCTTGAGGGCCAGGCGCTCGCTCTGCGGCTGCACCGTGTCGCCGGAATAGACCTGGACGCTGTTCTCGCCCAGGCGCTTGGCGCCGCGCATGGCGATGTCGGCGCGCTTGAGCAGGGCATCGAGGTCGCAGTCGGTCGCCGGGTACAGGGCCACGCCCACCGCCAGCGTGACGAAGCAATCGCGCCCCGCCACGCGCACGGGCAGGCCGAAGCGGTCGAGGATCTTCTCGGCCACCACCTGGGCGTCGGATTCGAAGCCCAGGTCTTCCAGCAGCGCGACGAATTCGTCGCCGCCCCAGCGCGCCACCGTGTCGGAGTCGCGCAGGCAGCGCCGGATCGCGCTTCCCGCCTGCGCCAGCAACTCGTCGCCGGCCTCGTAGCCGAATTCGTCGTTGATCTCCTTGAAACCGTTGATGTTCAGGAGCAGCAGCGCCACCAGGCGGCGGTTGCGGTTGGCGCGGTCCATGGCGTGGCGCAGCCGGTCGCGCAGCAGGTTCCGGTTGAGCAGGCCGGTGAGCTGGTCGCACTGCGCACCGTCGAGCAGACGTCCGGCACTGGGCGTCGAGCTGCCGCCCGCGGCTTGCGCCCCGCCCTGCTCCATTGCCGGCTTGGGCGCCACCGGCAGGCGCTCATCCTCGTCGTGGCACTGCACCCGGTTGCGCCCGAGGGACTTGGCCACGTACAGGGCCTCGTCGGCGCGCGCGATGGCATGGGCCACGGCCTCGCCGAGGCGGTATTCGGCCACGCCGGCCGATACCGTCAGGCCGATCTCGCTGCCGCCCGTTTCCTCGCCGCGCAAGCGCAGGCCGGCGATCACGCGCCGCACCCGCTCGGCCAGCACCAACGCATCCGGCGCCGGGGTCTCGGGCAGCATCAGGAGGAACTCTTCGCCGCCGTAGCGCCCGAAAGCGTCGGTGCCGCGCACCTGCTCCTGCACCGCCTCGGCGAAGCGGCGCAGCACCAGGTCACCGGCCGCGTGCCCATAGGTGTCGTTGATGCGCTTGAAGAAATCGATATCGAACAGGCACAGGCAGAACGGTCGGCCATTGCGGTCGGCGCGTTCCTTTTCGCGGTCGATCAGGCCGAGCAGGAAGCGGCGGTTGTGGCTGCCGGTGAGTTCGTCGCGGATCGCCAGTTCGTTGATGGTGGCCAGGGCGCGCTGCAGCTTGACGAAGCCTTCGGTCTTGGTCAGCTCGAACAGCAGCACGAACACCAGCACCACCACATACAGGCCCAGGTTGCAGATCAGGTGCAGCAGCGGCATGTCGATGCTGGGCGCGAGCGGCGGCGCGCGGCCGAAGGCCGGCAGGGCCCAGATCGTCGCTGCCGCGGCGCAGCTCACCGCCAGCCAGAACACGCCGCTGGCCACGCCGCCCAGGAACATCGCCACCACCGGCGCCGTGATCAGCCAGCTGGCGGTGGGCGCATGGATGCCGCCCAGGTGCCAGGTCAGCCAGGTGAAATTGAAGAACAGCGCGCACAGGAACAGTTCGCGCGCCGCGGCAATACTGCCGGTCAGGCGCAGCACGGGCGGGGCCATCAGCATCAGCATCACCAGGCAGCAGGCCAGGATCTCGGCGGCCGCCAGCTTCAGGCCGAGCAGCCAGTAGGCCAGCGCGTACAGCGGGCCGGCCGTGGCCGCCATCAAGGCCGCATTGACCACGTTCTCGGCACGCGCGAGCAGGGTCGCATCCTGGCGCAGCCTGCTCGGTACGAACAGGTGCGCCGCGTCCAGGTAACGCCCGCGCCACCGCTGGTCTCTGTCCTCGCTCATCAAGCATCCCAATGCGCCACACCCAAATCCCGAGTGTAGGCAGGAAGATTCCTGTGAACTTTATTTTCAAACAGAAAGTCGGTGGAAATGCGCGTAGCTGGCGCCGTCGGCCGGGTGCCTGCCCGTCATTGCTTTTGATAATTAGCAATACTTGAAGCGGAACCACCGCTGATGAGCTTGTCGAAATAGCGCTGCAGTCAACAGCTCATCGGAGAACACATGAAAACCGGACCATGCGCACTCGTGCTGGCCGCCCTGTCGACCTCGGTCGCCGGCGCCGTCAAGAGCAGGAATGCGGCAAAGCCCGGCAAAGACCTCTGAGACAGCGCTGCGCGGCAGTCATGCGCGGCGCAAGGCGATCGTGCGCCCTGCCCGCGCGCGCAACTGGCCGCAGCCGGCGTCGACGTCCTGTCCGGCCGAATCGCGCAGCTTGGTCAGCACGCCGCGCGCGTGCAGGTGCGCGGCGATCTGGCGCGCGCGTTCCCAACTCGGCCTGCGGTAGGCCAGTTCGGGCACCGTGTTATACGGGATCATGTTGAGGATGGCGTATTTGCCGCGCAGGAGCGCCACGATGCCATCCATCTCATCAGGCCCGTCGTTCACGCCCTCGAGCAGGGTCCACTGGTACTGGATCGGGTAGCCGGTGAGGCGCGCATAGCGCTCGCCGTGCTCGACCAGCGCCGAGGGCGCCAGGCGCGGGGCGCGCGGCAGCAGTTCGGCGCGCAGCAGGGGCTTGGTGGTGTGCAGCGACAATGCCAGCGCCGGCTTCACGCGCCCCCCTTCCAGGCGCTCGAAGGCGCGCGGGTCGCCCACGGTGGAAAACACCAGGTTCTTGTGCGCGATGCCGGCCTCGGTGCCGAGCAGTTCGATCGCTTCCAGCACGTTGTCGAGGTTATGGGCCGGTTCGCCCATGCCCATGAAGACCACCTTCTTCACCGGCCGGCGCGAACGCGCCAGCACCACCTGGGCCACGATCTCGCCGCTCGTCACCTGGCGCAGCAGGCCATCTCGGCCGGTCATGCAAAAAGCGCAGCCGACCGCGCAGCCGACCTGGCTCGAGACGCACACGCCGTCGCGCGGCAGCAGCACCGATTCGACCATCTGGCCGTCCTGCAGCCCGACCAGCAGGCGTTCGGAACCATCCTCGCCCGGATGGCTGGACACCAGCCGCGCCAGGCCGGCCAGCTCGGCATCCAGCTCGGGCAGGGCCGCGCGCACCGCCTTGGGCAGGAAATCGGAGGCCGGACGGCGTCCGTGCTCGTGCGCGGCGCCCTGCACCCAGTCGCGCAGCACGCGCTGCTGGTGCAGAGGCAGGGCGCCCAGCAGGGCCAGGCGCTCGCGGATGCTCGACAATCGCATCGTTTTTTACCAGATGGTAAAAAATCAGTCGTTCTTGACGACGATGCTCGGGAACTTGCTGGCCATGTCCTTGGCCTTCTCGGCGACCTTGACGGCGACCTTGCGCGCGATCTCCTTGTACACGGCGGCGACCGGACCGTCCGGATCGGCCACCACGGTCGGGCGGCCGGAATCGGTCTGCTCGCGGATCGACAGGTTCAGCGGCAGCTTGCCGAGGAAGTCGACGCCGAAGTCGCGGCACATCTTCTCGCCGCCGCCGGCCCCGAAGATCTCCTCGTGGTGGCCGCAATTGGAGCAGATGTGGGTGCTCATGTTCTCGACCACGCCGATGATCGGGATGCCGACCTTCTCGAACATCTTGAGGCCCTTGCGCGCGTCCAGCAGGGCGATGTCCTGCGGGGTGGTGACGATCACGGCGCCGGTGACCGGCACCTTCTGCGACAGGGTCAGCTGGATGTCGCCGGTGCCCGGCGGCATGTCGACGATCAGGTAGTCGAGCTCGCGCCAGTTGGTCTGCTCGAGCAGCTGCTGGAGCGCGCCGGTGACCATCGGGCCGCGCCAGACCATCGGCTCGTCCGGATCGATCATGAAGCCGATCGAGGACACCTGCACGCCGTGGTTCTCGAGCGGCTCCATGGTCTTGCCGTCGCGGCTCTCGGGACGGGCGTTAATCCCCAGCATCATCGGCTGCGAAGGGCCGTAAATATCCGCATCCAGGATGCCGACGCTGGCGCCCTCGGCCGCCAGGGCCAGGGCCAGGTTGACGGCGGTGGTCGATTTGCCCACCCCGCCCTTGCCCGAGGCGACCGCGATGATGTTCTTCACGTTCGGCATGACCTTCAGGCCGCGCTGGACCGCGTGCGACAGGATCTTGCTATGGACCCTGGCCGTCACGTCGCCCACGCCCGGCAGCGCCTTCACGCCCGCGACCACGCTGTCGCGGATGCCGGCGACCTGGCTGGCCGCCGGATAGCCCAGCTCGACGTCGAAGGAGACGTTCGCGCCGTCGAGCTTGATGTTCTTGATCGACTTGGAAGCGACGAAATCCTTCCCGGTGTTAGGATCGATGACCGCCGACAGTGCTGTCTTGACATCGTTCTCAGTGATGCTCATGTGTTTCTCCAGGTTATAGGGGCGAAGTGTAGCGCAAAATGCCGCGCGCTTCTTGTTGCTTTGGCAAACCCGGCGCCGGCCGCTGCGCATGGCCTGCCTTCCGCTGTTAAAATGCTTCTTTTCACAAACCTGAAGCGCTTCGACCATGACCCGCAAGCTGTTCGTCACCACTGCCCTGCCCTACGCCAACGCTGCCTTCCACATCGGCCACATGATGGAATACATCCAGGCCGACATCTGGGTCCGGTTCCAGCGAATGCAGCGCGAGAACGGACAGCAGCGCCAGGTGCACTTCGTCTGCGCCGACGACACCCACGGCACCCCGATCATGATCGCGGCGGAAAAGGAAGGCATCACCCCGCAGGAATTCGTGGCCAAGATCGCCGCCGGCCGGCCGCAATACCTGGACGGCTTCCATATCGCGTTCGACAACTGGTATTCCACCGATTCGCCGGAAAACGTCGAACTGTCGCAGGACATCTACCGCAAGCTGCGCGACGAAGGCCTGATCGTCACCAAGACCGTCGACCGCTTCTACGACCCGGTCAAGGGCATGTTCCTGGCCGACCGCAACATCAAGGGCGAGTGCCCGACCTGCCACGCCAAGGACCAGTACGGCGACAACTGCGAAGTCTGCGGCGCCGCCTACCAGCCGACCGAACTGATCAACCCGTTCTCGGTCTTCACCGGTTCGACCCCGATCCTCAAGCCCTCGGAACAGTACTTCTTCAAGCTGTCCGACCCGCGCTGCTTCGCCTTCCTCAAGGAATGGCTGAACACCCCGGGCCGCCTGCAGCCGGAAATGGTCAACAAGGTCTCGGAATGGCTGGGCGAATCCGGCGAGAAGCTGGCCGACTGGGACATCTCGCGTGACGCGCCCTACTTCGGCATCCCGATTCCCGATGCGCTGGGCAAGTTCTTCTATGTGTGGCTGGACGCGCCGGTCGGCTACCTGGCCTCGCTGAAGAATTACTTCGGCAAGAAGGGCATCGACTACGAGGCCTTCCTGAACGACCCGCAAGCCGAGCAGGTCCACTTCATCGGCAAGGACATCGTGTCCTTCCACCTGCTGTTCTGGCCGGCGATGCTGAACTTCTCGCAGCACCCGATCATCGACAAGCTGAAGGTCGCGGTGCACGGCCACCTCACCGTCAACAACGAGAAGATGTCGAAGTCGCGCGGCACCGGCATTTCGCCGCTGCGCTACCTCGAACTGGGCATGAACCCGGAATGGCTGCGCTACTACCTGGCCTTCAAGCTCAACAGCAAGGTCGAAGACCTGGACTTCAACGGCGAAGACTTCGTCGCCCGCGTGAACAGCGACCTGATCGGCAAGTACATCAACATCGCCAGCCGCTGCGCCGGCTTCATCGCCAAGCGTTTCGAGGGCAAGCTGGCCGATTCCCTGTCGGATAAGGCCAAGGACTGGATCTGCAAGGCCCTGATGAACGAGGGCGCCGAGCGCCAGGCCAGCATCGCCGCCGCTTTCGAGGCGCGCGAGTACGGCCGCGCGATGCGCGAGATCATGGAAATCACCGACATCGTCAACCAGTACGTGGACGAGAACAAGCCCTGGCTGCTGGCCAAGGACGAGAGCAAGACCGCCGAACTGCACGACGTCTGCACCACCGCGCTGATCCTGTTCCGCCAGCTGACCATCATGCTCTCGCCGGTGCTGCCGCAGGTGGCCGCGCGCGTTACCGAGTTCCTGGGCGACAGCGAGCTGAGCTGGCTTGATACCCATGGCGCCGCCGTGTATGAAACCATGCTGGGCCGCAGCATCGGCGCCTACAGCCACCTGATGCAGCGCGTGGATGCGAAGATGGTCGAGAACCTGTTCGACAAGCCCGCGGCGCCGGCGGCACCCGCTCCGGCCTCCGCCCCGGCAGCAGTGGAAGCCGCAGCGCCTGCCGCCGACGCCCCGGCGGGCGGCGACATCGAAGAACTGGCGCCGGAAATCTCGATCGACGATTTCCTGAAGGTCGACCTGCGCGTGGCGAAAATCGTCAACTGCGAACACGTCGAAGGCGCCGGCAAGCTGCTGCGCCTGACCCTGGACGTCGGCGAAGGCCGCTACCGCAACGTGTTCTCGGGCATCAAGTCGGCCTACAAGCCGGAAGACCTGATCGGCAAGCTGACCGTGATGGTCGCCAACCTGGCGCCGCGCAAGATGAAGTTCGGCGTGTCGGAAGGCATGGTGCTGTGTGCGTCCGCCGCGGACGAGAAGGCGAATCCGGGGCTGTACCTGCTCGATCCGATGCCGGGCGCCCAGCCGGGCATGCGGATTCGCTAAGCTTACGCATCTACATTGGGCTCCCGCCTTCGCGGGAGCGACGTGCCAAGCAAGCAGGCTACGGGCACTTGTTTGCGCCCTCGGCTTGAAAACCGTCGCTCCCGCGCAGGCGGGAACCCCAGCTCTCCACCCCTGCCCCAAACCGCCAAAATCAAACCCACGCGGATTCCCAGCGTTATAATGGCGTGTTCTTCTGAAACTCGCGCTTGCACAGGCCTTGCCGGCAGGCCTTCTTCAGACCATACAAGATAGGTAGATAATAAGATGACCGAATTCACTCCTCTCCGCCACATCCCACAAGCCAACGTGTTCCGCAAGGGCGACGTCTTCGTCCTGTTCGGCGAACTGTTCGGCCGCGGCTATGTGAACGGCCTGATCGACGAGGCGCGCAATGCCGGCATGAGCATCGTCGGCATCACCGTCGGCCGCCGCGACGAGTCCGGCGCCCTGCGCGCCCTGACCGCGGAAGAGCATCTTGAGGCGGAAGAGAAGCTCGGCGGCAAGATCATCAACGTGCCGCTGATGGCCGGTTTCGACATGGACGCTCCGGAAGGCGAGCAGAACCCGACCGAGATGCTGGCGGACGTGAAGCTCAAGACCTGGCAGGACGACAAGCTGGACTGGGAAAAGATCGAGCGCTGCCGCGAAGCCGGCGTGCGCCGCTTCACCAGCAGCGCCGCCCAGGCGATGGCGGAGATCGACAAGCTGATCCCGGAAGGCGCCAACGTCTTCTTCGCCCACACCATGGCCGGCGGCATCCCGAAGATCAAGGCCTTCCTGGCCATCGCCAACCGCATCTACAAAGGCCGCGGCGAGCGCTTCGAATCCTCGCGCGCCCTGCTGGACAGCGACCTGGGCAAGCTGATCCTGATGAACTTCGACGAAGTCACCGCCAACACCCTCAAGTACCTGATCGACGCGTCGAGCCCGATCCGCGAGCGCGTGACCCGCGCCGGCGGCGAAGTGCGCTACACCGCCTACGGCTACCACGGCACCGAGATCCTGATCGGCGGCGAATACACCTGGCAGACCTACACCAACTACACCCAGGGCTACGCCAAGATGCGCCTGGAGTCGATCGCCCAGGCAGCATGGAACCAGGGCGTCTACGCCACCGTGTTCAACTGCCCGGAAATCCGCACCAACTCCTCGGACATTTTCGTCGGCGTCGAACTGTCGCTGTTCCCGCTGCTGCTCGCCCTGAAGAAGGAAGGCGGCGGCGCATGGGCCGACCAGCAATGGCAGATCTGCCAGGACCTGCTGGGCGAAGGCACCTCGCTGCAGTCGCTGCTCGACACCATCGAGGGCTACAACAACGACGCCACCAGCGCCCACTTCCGCAACTTCGCCGCCTGGCCGATGGACAATACCCCGGAACTGGCCGAAGTCATGATCGGCACCTCGGAAGCCATCACCAACCTGCACAAGGACAAGAAGGCGCTGATCACCGACCACCTCTCCAGTCTGGTACTGGAAGGCGCCGGCCCGCTGATGTTCCATGGCGCGTCGGAAAAGATCGCACCGGTGCTGTGGCTCAACCACGACATCATTGCCCGCCAGTTGAACGAACTGCACAAGTAAACTTGACGCGCACGCGCCGGGGCAGAAGAATCTGTCCCGCACGTTTCTCACTTCTCTCTGGAAATCATGTTTTTCAAGAAACAACACTCGCTGTACGAATCCGAGCACACCAAGTTCATCAAGGAACTGAAGGCCAAGACCCCGGGCATGGAAGAGCGCCAGGTGGAAGGCCGCGCCCTGCTGTGGGACAAGTCCCCGCTGTCGTTGGACGAGCAGGAGCGCATCAAGCAGTCGCGCCTGCGCCAGAACGCCTACCCGTACCAGACCAAGGTCTGAGGCTGAGGAAGCGCCCCCATGCTGCCAGAGCAGGCCGCGCAGGATGCGCCGGCCGATCCGTCGCAGGACGGGGCGCCCCAGCCACCCGACGACGCGCACCTGAACGCAGCGGCTGACGCAGCCGAGGCGGCCATCGCTCGCCTGTACGGCGAGCCCTTGATGCGCCTGCCCAACGACCTGTACATTCCGCCGGATGCGCTCGAGGTCTTCCTCGACGCCTTCGAGGGCCCCCTCGACCTGCTGCTGTACCTGATCCGCAAGCAGAACTTCAACATCCTCGACATCCCGATGGCGCAGGTGACCCTGCAGTACCTGGAGTACGTCGAGCAGATCCGCCAGCGCAACCTGGAACTGGCGGCCGAGTACCTGCTCATGGCCGCGATGCTGATCGAGATCAAGTCGAGGATGTTGCTCCCCAAACGACACGAAGACCTGGTCGAGGACGTCGGCGACCCGCGCGCGGAACTGGTGCGCCGGCTGCTGGACTACGAGCAGATCAAGGCCGCCGCGCTGGCGCTCGGCGCCCTGCCCCAGGAAGGCCGCGATTTCCTGCGCCCCCAGTTGTTCGTCGAACAGGGCCTGGCCCCGGTGCTGCCCGACGTCGACCCCTGGGACCTGCAGCGCGCCTGGCTGGACGTGATGCGCCGCGCCAAGCTGACCCAGCACCACCGGATCGGCCGCCAGGAACTCTCCGTGCGCGAGCACATGTCGGCCATCCTGCGCACCCTGCAGTCGCAGCGCTTCGTCGAATTCTCCGAATTGTTCGCAGGCCGGCACACGATTCCGATCGTGGTTGTACACTTTGTCGCCATGCTTGAACTGGCGAAGGAAACCTTGATCGAGATCACGCAGGCCGAACCCTTTGCGCCGATTTATGTGCGCCTGGCCTATTCCCCGGCTTGAAGAGCCGGTTACTTTATTCCTATTCCGTTACCCCCATGAAAATCATTTCCTCCATCGACGAACTGCGCGACCAGCTGCGCGGCCAGCTGCGCACCGCCTTCGTGCCGACGATGGGCAACCTGCATGAAGGCCACCTGTCGCTGATGCGCCTGGCGCGCCGGCACGGCGACCCGGTGGTGGCGTCCATCTTCGTCAATCGTTTGCAGTTCGGCCCGAACGAGGATTTCGACAAGTACCCGCGCACCTTCCAGGACGACGTGGCCAAGCTGGAAAAGGAAGGCGTCTACGTGCTGTTCGCGCCGACCGAGAAGGACATGTACCCGGAACCGCAGGAATACCGCGTGCGTCCGCCCGAAGGCCTGGGCAATACCCTGGAAGGCGAGTTCCGTCCCGGTTTCTTCGATGGCGTCTGCACCGTGGTGACCAAGCTGTTCTCCTGCGTCCAGCCGCGCGTGGCCGTGTTCGGCAAGAAGGATTACCAGCAACTGATGATCGTGCGTAACATGGCGCGCCAGTTCGCCCTGCCCACCGAGATCATCGGCGCCGAGACCTTCCGCGCCGAGGACGGCCTGGCCCTGTCCTCGCGCAACGGCTACCTCTCGAGCGAGGAGCGGGCCGAGGCCCCGGCGCTGTACCAGCAACTGAACGCGGTGGCCGAGGCGATGCGCGCGGGCAGCCGCGACGTCGCCGGGGTCGAACGCCAGGCCATGGACTTCCTGGCCGCGCGCGGCTGGAAGCCGGACTATGTCTCGATCCGCAAGCGCATCGACCTGCAGGCTCCCGGCATCGCCGACCTGGAGGCCGGCGCCGAACTGGTCGTGCTGGCGGCAGCCAAGCTGGGCAACACGCGCCTGATCGACAACCTGGAAATCTGAGCGGTGTAAAAACGCTATCTTTGCTTGCTAAATTGCAATAGCGGTAGATCTGGGCTTATACTTGACGGGCGCGACAACCAACCGGCTTGTCGCGCATCTTGAAGCAATCTCGCAAGGAACCGCTGCCGTGAACGAAACCGCCGCTCCCATCGATCGCAAGGGCCCGCCGAGGCCGACCGACGCGCTCAGCCGCATCGGCAGCACCGCCGCGCCGCACGAAATGCGCGATCCTTTCGATATCGGCGAGGCCTTGAGCGCGCTGTCCCTGTCGGGCGAACCGGTCACGGTGTTCCCGGCCGGCTGGATCGAGCCGCTGATGGCGCGCATCGAGTCGGTCGACCCGGAGCTGCCGCATTTCGTCATCGACTTCAGCGGCAGCGAGCGCCCGCCCGCCGGCAAGGCCACCCTGGTGGCTTCGCTCGGCGGCAACGCCAAGCTGCAGTTCGACCTCGACCAGTCCTGGAAGCCGCTGCCCGACAACAAGCTGCACGTCGCGGCCGAATTCCCGCCCGCTTGCCTCGTGCTGAACCGGCGCGCCGCGCGCCGCGTCGAGACCCCGGTGGGCGTCCATTACCTGGCCAGCTTCCGCATCAAGGGAGCCGAGATGGAACTGCCCCTGTACGACTTCTCGCAAGGGGGCGTGGGGCTGCGCGCGACGCCCGAACAATGCTTCGGACTGCACGTGGGGAAGAAGCTGGAAGGCGTGCGCCTGCAGCTGGGACCGAACCTGGTCCTCACCGCCGACCTCGAAGTGCGCCTGCTGCGGCCCTTCCGCACCTTCCTGCTGGGCGAACAGGTGCAGGTGGGGTGCAGCTTCGCGGGCATCTCGATGCAGATGCAGCAGACCCTGGAGCGCTTCGTGACCACGGGGACGCCGGAGCGGCGGGCGCTTGCGCGGTAGAGGTTCCCGGTACGCTACGAACTTGGGTTCCGGCCTTCGCCGGAACGACGGTTCTCCAGCCAACAGTGTAGAAACCGTCAACGCAGATTAGACGATAGCTAAAACAGCGTCGTTCCCGCGCAGGCGGGAATCCAAGTCGGCCTTGACGGTTACCCCGCCACCGACTGCGCCCAGGCCAGCGCCGACAGGTGCGCCTTGTTGACCTCCAGCGGAGGAATGTCCAGCGACTCGGCCAGCGAGGCCACCAGGTTCGAATTGAGCTCGCAGGCCTCGGCCAGCGCCAGGTAAGGTCCGTACCTGCCCTCGCGCGACACCAGCGCCCTGACCACCTCTTCCGGCAGCGGCACCGTCTCCAGCACCTCCTGCATCGGCAGGCCCAGCAAGCGGTCGAGCAGCGAGAACATGCCCGCCACGAACAGGTGCTCGCCGTCTCCGCGCAGGCGCGTGGCGCCGAGCAGCTCGGCCAGGCGGCCGCGCACCACCGCGGTTTCCATCAGCACCGGCGAATAGCCGCTCGAGCTGGCCGTGGCCAGCAGCAGCACCAGCCAGCGGTACAGCGGCGCATAGCCCATCAGGGCGATCGCCTGGCGCAGCGACTCCACCCTGCGCGCGGCCCCGAAGCCGGCCGAGTTGATGTAGCTGAGCAGCTTGTAGGTGAGCGCCGGATCCCGTTTCAGGATGTTCTCGAGCTTCGGCACGTCTTCGTTGTTCTGCACCAGCTGCATCAGCTGCAGGATCGTGCTCTGGGTCGGATTCATGCCCTTGACCGGGTTGCCCGGGCGCGGGGTCAGGTGCAGCTTGCCGACGAAAGAATCCAGTCCGAGCGCAGCGCAGGCGTCGTAGTCGGCCCAGGTGGCGACCGGGCGGCCCACCATGCGCACCGCGGCGTTCCGGGCTGCGGCATAGGTGCGCGCCTGGGTGGCGACGTCGCTGCCGGCGAAGCGCACCTCGACATACGAGGCATAGGGCGACAAGTTGCGGCCCAGCAGCTTGAGGTCGGCGCCGCGGATCGACACCCCCACCCCGCCCACCCGCACCGCCTGCACCGCCGCGCGCACGTCCGGGTCGGTCAGCTTGCGGATATCGAGGGTGAGGACGGTGCGTTCCGGCGGCAGCGCGTGCAGCGCGTCGAGCGAGAGCATCTCCGGTACGGCGTCGAGGAACAGGACCTTGTCGCGCAGCAGCCAGCCATGCTCGGCGTGGTTGACGTGCCCGGCGACGAAGCCGACCAGGTCTTCCAGTTCCTGGTCGCTGGGCAGCTTGCCGTCGTGATGCTGCCACGACAGCTCGTAGCCGATCACGCGCTGCTTGGGATCGAGCAGCGGTTCACGAACGATGAAGTTAGTTTGATGCATGTGGGCGCGGAGAAAAACGTGATGCAAGACGCACGAAGCTACGCGCGCCCCGGGCGGATCAGAAACCCAGGCTGTCGAGCAGGTCGTCGACCTGGCCCTGGTCGGCCACGACTTCGCTCTTGCCCTCCGGATTGATCTGCGGCCCGTTGAGCAGGCCATTGTCCAGCTCGCGCCGGATCTCGCTCGGTGCGAAGTCGATCAGCACCTGCACCAGTTGCTGCTCGAGGTTCTGGGCGATGCCCGTGATGCGGCCGATCACCTGTCCGGTCAGGTCCTGGAAGTCCTGGGCCATCATGATGTCCATCAACTGGCCGCGGGTGGCGACGGCCCCCAGACGCGACTCGTCCAGGCCGGCGATGGTGCGCTGCGCCAGCGCGCGCCAGTCTTCTTCCGAGGCGCCCTTGTCCAGCAGCGCCTGCCAGGCGCCGGCCAGCTCGCCCGAGCGGGTCTCGATCGCATCCTGCACCGGGCCGGCGGCGTCGGTGGCGTCCAGCACGCGCTTGGCGGCCTGTTCGGACAGGCGCGCCACGTAGTCGAGGCGGTCGCGCGCATCGGGAATGTCGCTTGCCGCCTTCTCGATCAGTTTGTCGAGGCCGAGGCCGCGCAGGCTCTCGTGCAGCGCGCGCGTCATGTGCCCGATCCGGCTCAGGACCTCCTCGTGGGATGCCTCGGCCTGGACAGCGGTCTGCTCCGTCATGTCAGCCTGCCTTGTCCATCTTCTCGAAGATCTTGTTGAGCTTCTCGTCCAGGGTGGCGGCCGTGAACGGCTTGACCACGTAGCCGCTGGCGCCCGCCTGGGCGGCCGCGATAATGTTTTCCTTCTTGGCTTCGGCGGTCACCATCAGCACCGGCAGCTTGGCCAGCGCGGGATCGGCACGGATGTTCTGCAGCATGGTCAGGCCGTCCATGTTCGGCATGTTCCAGTCGGACACCACGAAATCGAAGGGTTCGCTGCGCAGCTTGGCCAGCGCCATCACGCCGTCTTCCGCTTCGTCGACATTGGCATAACCCAGTTCCTTCAACAGATTCCGGACGATGCGGCGCATCGTCGAGAAATCGTCAACAACCAGAAAACGCAACTTTGGATCAGCCATGAATTACTCCGTTTTGAATCTTTTACTTTGGTTGAGTGGGTGAGCGCTGAATCGGGCATTTGGCGCAGCGGCGACCAACACCGAGCGGCCAATTGGGATCAGGCTCAAGAATAGCATTTTTGTTGCCGTACGGCGATAAAATGGCATCGATACGACTGCATTCGGATCAAACACGCAACGCCCGGCCGCCCTGCGCGGCCAGATGCTCGAGCACCATGCCCGGCAAGGCCTGCAGGCTGCCCACGTCGTGCGCGGCGCCGAGTGCGATCGCTTCGCGCGGCATGCCGAACACGACGCAGCTGGCTTCGTCCTGGGCGAAATTGTGGGCCCCGGCATGGCGCATGTCCAGCATGCCGGCGGCGCCGTCCTTGCCCATGCCGGTCAGGATAACACCAACGGCGTTCTTGCCCGCCGCCTGGGCCGCGCTGCGAAACAGCACGTCCACCGAGGGACGGTGCCGGTTGACCGGCGGGCTCTGCTCGATCTTGGTCATGTAGTTGGCGCCCGAGCGGGTCAGCAGCAGGTGCGAATGCCCGGGCGCGATGTAGGCGTGGCCGGGCAGCACCCGTTCGTTGCCCTGCGACTCGGTCACGCTGATCTTGCACAGCGAATCGAGGCGCTTGGCGAAGGAACTGGTGAAGCCTTCCGGCATGTGCTGGGCGATCAGGATGCCGGGGCAGTCCGAGGGCATCTGCATCAGGAACTCGCGGATCGCTTCGGTGCCGCCGGTGGATGCGCCGATGATGATCAGCTTTTCCGACGAGATCAGGGGGCTGCGCAGGGCCGACAGCTGCGGCGAAGGCGGCGCCCCCGGCGTCATGCGCTTGATGCGCGCGCGCGAAGCGGCGCGGATCTTGTCGGCGATGAGTTCCGTGTATTCGCGCATCCCGGTCTGGATCGAGATCTTCGGCTTGGTGACGAAGTCGACCGCCCCCAGTTCCAGCGCGCGCATCGTGATCTCCGAGCCGCGCTCGGTCAGCGATGACACCATCAGCACCGGCATCGGGCGCAGGCGCATCAGCTTTTCCAGGAAGTCCAGGCCGTCCATCTTCGGCATCTCGACGTCCAGGGTCAGCACGTCCGGGTTGTGGCGCTTGATCAGCTCGCGCGCGACCAGCGGGTCGGGCGCCGTGGCCACGACTTCCATGTCGGGCTGGGAGTTGACGATTTCGCTCATCACGCTGCGGATCAGCGCCGAGTCGTCGACGATCAGAACCTTGATTGTCATGCGTCGTCCTTTCAGGTCTTGTTCTTCTTTCGCCGGCACGCCTAGAACAGGTCGATGTCGCCGCCGACCGGTTCGACCTTGAGTCGTTTGGCGTAATCGAGTTCGCGTTTTGCCAGCGTGTCGTTCTGGGTCTGCATCAGCTTCTTCACCAGCACCTTGCCGGTCTTGGGGAAGAAGTACACCTTGCGCGGGTAGACGTCGTTCAGGTCCGAGGCCAGCACCGGGATGCGCTCGGTCTTCAGGAAGTTCACCACGAAGGCCGCATTGCGTTCGCCCACGTTCATGGCGGTGAAGCCGCGCAGCACGGCGCCGCCGCCGAACACCTTGGCTTCGAGGTTCTCGCGGCGGGCGCCGGCCTTGAGCAGGTCGTTGATCAGGATCTCCATCGCGAAGCTCCCGTAGCGCATCGAGGCCGACACCGGGCTGCCGCCGTCGCCGCCGTCCGGCAGCATGAAGTGGTTCATCCCCCCCAGGCCGGTGATGCGGTCGCGGATGCAGGCCGATACGCAGGAGCCGAGCACGGTCACGATCAGCATGTTCTTGCCGGTGTAGTAGTACTCGCCAGGCAGGATCTTGGCGGCGTCGCAATCGAAGGTGCGGTCGTAGTAGACGTTGGTGGCGAACTGGTTGTTCATGTCGGGATCAGCGGCGCGCAGCCTCGTCGAGCTCGTACACCGTCTTGCCGCGCAGGCGCAGCGAATCCGACACGTACAGGAAATTTTCGGAATGCCCGGCAAACAGCAGGGCATGCGGCTTCATCAGGGGCACGAAGCGCGCCAGGATCTTGCGCTGGGTGTCCTTGTCGAAGTAGATCATCACGTTGCGGCAGAAGATGGCGTCGAACTGCCCGTCCACCGGCCACTCGTTCGCCAGCAGGTTCAGCTGGCGAAAGCTCACCAGCTGGCGCAGTTCGGGCCGCACCCGCGCCATGCCCTCGTTGGCGCCCTTCCCTTTCAGGAAGAAGCGCTTGAGGCGCTCCGCGCCGATCTTCTCGACCCGCTCCATCGGGTAGACCCCGTTGGCGCCGACCGCCAGCACGTTGGTGTCGATGTCGGTCGCGACGATCTGCACCGGCGGGGACAAGCTGTTGAAGGCCTCGCAGGCGGTCATCGCGATCGAGTACGGCTCCTCGCCGGTGGAGGCGGCCGAGCACCAGATGGTGAGCGGCTTGCCGTCGCGGCGCACCAGGCCGGCCAGGTGTTCTTCGAGCAGCGGGAAATGGTGGGCTTCGCGGAAGAACGAGGTCAGGTTGGTGGTCAGCGCGTTGGTGAAGGCTTCCCATTCGGCCGTCATGCGGCCCGCTTCCAGGTCGTCGAGGTAGCGCGTGAAGGACTGGATGCCGGTGGCGCGCAGGCGCCGCGCCAGGCGGCTGTAGACCATCTCCTGCTTGCTGTCGGCCAGGGAGATGCCGGCGCGCTGGTAGATCAGCGCGCGGACCCGTTCGAAGTCACTGCGCGTGAAATCGAATTCCTTCGCCGTATCGGTTCGTTGCTGCGGCACGTCGTTGCCTCTTCGTTACTATCTCAATGTTGCTTGTGCCGGCTGTTCGTAGGGTGGGCGGGTCTCCCGCCCACGCGGTGATACCCGGCGGCGAGATCATCGTGCTCGAAAACGGAGCCGATAACGATCACCGCGTGGGCGGCGAAGCCGCCCACCCTACAAAATCATGCGGCTAATTTGTCCATCAGGCCCATCTCGCTGGACGACATCAGCTTGTCGATGTCGACCAGGATCAGCATGCGCTCGTCCACCGTGCCCAGGCCGATCATGTAGTCCGAGTTGAAGGCGGTGCCCATCTCCGGGGCCGGCTTGATCTGGTCCGGGGTGAGCGTGGTCACGTCCGACACGCTGTCCACCACCATGCCCATGATGCGCCCGCCGATGTTCAGGATGATCACGACGGTGAACTGGTCGTACACCGGAGTGCCCAGCTTGAACTTGATGCGCATGTCGACCACCGGGATGATGATGCCACGCAGGTTGATGACGCCCTTGATGAATTCCGGTGCATTGGCGATGCGGGTCACCGCTTCGTAGCCGCGGATCTCCTGCACCTTGAGGATATCGATGCCGTATTCCTCGGAGCCCAGGGTGAAGGCCAGGAACTCGCTGCCGGCGCCTTCGATGGTGCCGTCGGCCGGCTTGTTGTTCTGTACAGTAGACATGTTCACGTCCTCTTGGAGTTAATGTATTGTAAAAAGCTTCACGAAACGACGGTATCGCCGAGTAGCTGGCGCGACGAACGCACCAGCGCGGCCACGTCGAGGATCAGGGCGACGCCGCCGTCGCCCAGGATGGTGGCGCCCGAGATGCCGGCCACCTTGCGGTAATTCGCTTCCAGGTTCTTCACCACCACCTGCTGCTGGCCCACCAGTTCGTCCACGAACAGCGCGGCCTTCTTGCCCTCGGTCTCGAGGATCACCACGATGCCTTCGGACGGGTCGGTGATGCGCGGGGTAATCTCGAACATCTGGTACAGCGGAATCAGGGGCAGGTATTCGCCGCGCACCTTCAGCACGCGCCCGCGTCCGGCGATCTCGCGGACGTCCTCCGGCGCCGGCTGCAGCGACTCGACCACGAAGGAGAGCGGCAGGATGTAGACCTCTTCGCCGCTCCTGATCGACATGCCGTCCAGGATGGCCAGCGTCAGGGGCAGCGAGATCGAGATCGTGGTGCCGAAGCCGCGCGCCGAGCGGATCTCGACGCTGCCGCCCATCGAGGCGATGTTGCGCTTGACGACGTCCATGCCGACGCCGCGGCCGGACACGTCGGTCACCTGCTCGGCGGTCGAGAAGCCCGGCGCGAAGATCAGCTGCCAGACGTCCTCGTCGCTCATGTTCTCGCTGACCGAGAGCCCGTTCTGGCTGGCTTTGGCCAGGATGCGCTCGCGGTTCAGGCCGGCGCCGTCGTCGGAGACTTCGATGACGATGTTGCCGCCCTGGTGGCCGGCCGACAGGAACAGGCGCCCCGCTTCCGACTTGCCGCTGGCAACGCGCGCGGCCGGCATCTCGATGCCATGGTCGATCGAGTTGCGCACCAGGTGGGTCAGCGGATCGACGATGCGCTCGATCAGGCCCTTGTCCAGCTCGGTGGCGGCGCCGTTGGTGATGAAGTCGACCTTCTTGCCGAGTTTCGAGGCCAGGTCCCGCACCATGCGCGGGAAGCGCGAGAACACGAAGTCCATCGGCATCATGCGGATCGACATCACCGCCTCCTGCAGCTCGCGGGTGTTGCGGCCCAGCTGGCTGATGGAATTGAGCAGGCGCTCGTGCGTCATCGGGTCGAGGTTGCCGCTTCTCTGCTCGAGCATGGCGTTGGTGATCACCAGTTCGCCGATCAGGTTGATCAGCTGGTCGACCTTCTCGACCGACACCCGGATCGAGGACGATTCCGCGTGCGGGTCTTTCTTGGCGGCGGCCTTCTTCTCGGCGGCCTCGCCAGCCGCTTCCGACAGCTCGAGCGGCTCCGGGCCCTTCGGCGCTGCCGCCGGCTTCGGCTCATTGGTGATGCCGGCCGCGGCGCGGATCTGTTCGATCGGCTGGAAGAAGCCGTAGCCGCGTTCGTCGTCGGACAGATCGTCGTCCTCGCTGGCGGCGGACCCGCCCTCGTCGTCGAAGTCGAAGAAGCCGTAGCCCTGCTGCTCCTCGATGCGCTTGCGCTCGGCGGCCTCGATGGCGCGCTGCTCCGGCGTCAAGGCCGGGGCCTCGAAGATCTTCAGGTCTTCCGGGTTCAGCACGAAGGAGCAGATCGCGATGATGTCGTCCAGGCTCTCGTGCGTGGTGATGATGATGGCGTTGCGGCCCGCCTCGAGCGGGGTCACCTTGGTGCGCCCCATCAGGCCCAGTTCGTCGACCAGGGCGCTGATGTCGCGCTGCCCGAGCGGCGGCAGCTCGATCTTGTAGCGGTGCGCTCCTTCGGTCGGATGATGGACCTTGGCCTCGGCGGTCAGGTAGGACGGCGCCACCACGGGCGCCTGCGGCACCAGGCCTTCGGCCAGGTCGTGCAGCACCATGCGCACGTTGGCGACCGCTTCCTGGTCGACGGCTGCGCCATGGCGGTGGCCGTCGAGCTGCATCTTGAGGCTGTCCTTGGCCGCCAGGAAGGCATCCACGTGGTTCGAGGTCAGCGCCATCTCGCCCTTGCGGATGCGGTCCAGCAGCGACTCGAGCACGTGCGTGACTTCGCTCATGTCGGACAGGCCGAAGGTCGACGCGCCGCCCTTGACCGAGTGGGCGGTGCGGAAGATGGCGTTCAGGTCTTCGGGGTCGGGCGCGGCCACGTCGACCGCCAGCAGCAGCCGCTCCATTTCGGCGAGCAGTTCCTCTGCTTCGTCGAAAAAGACCTGGTAGAACTGGCTGATGTCGATCGTCATGGTGCTATTCCCTGGATACTCCGATGCATCACCGGCTCAGCCGATGACCTTCTTGACCACCTCGATGAGGCGCTGCGGATCGAAAGGCTTGACCAGCCAGCCGTTGGCGCCGGCGGCGCGGCCCTTGGCCTTCATCTCGTCGGACGATTCGGTGGTCAGCATCAGGATCGGGGTCTTGGCGTAGGTCGGCAGCGTGCGCAGGGTCTTGATCAGGGCCAGACCGTCCATGCGCGGCATGTTCTGGTCGGTCAGGACCAGGTCCACGCTCTGCAGCTTCGCCTTGTCGAGGCCATCCTGGCCGTCTACGGCTTCCACCACGTTGTAGCCAGCCGCCTTCAGGCTGAAGGCCACCATCTGGCGCAGCGAACTGGAATCGTCGACCGCGAGAATCGTTTTTGCCATGTTTTGCTCCTGCTGTTTTATCCCGGCATGTTCCGGTTGAATGTTAAGTGGCGAAGTAGTGTGTTGTTCGATGGTGGGCGGCGCACTCAGAAGAGTTCGATGTCCCCACTCTCCAGGTGATGCTGGTCCACCGACTTGCGCAGCATGCTGCGCAGCTCGAGCGACTGGATCGCCAGCGCCATGCTGACCTTGCCCAGGCGCTCGACGATCTCGTCGCTGTCGGTTTCCGGCGCGATCTCGGCGCCATGCTCGCTGAGCGTGCCGAGGAAGTCGCGCAGGCCGGCCACGCGCCGCAGCGTGCGGTCGATCAGCTGGCTGGTCATGTCCTGGAACTGCATGCTGGTGATGGCCGAGTTGACGTGCTGGCCGATCTCGCCCGACATGTCCGCCAGATTCGCGCTGTCTTCGGCGCTCGGCGTCTCGCCGGCCAGCAAGCGGTTGATCGCCTCCTGGCGCGCCCCGACCGCCGTATGGATGGCCATGAAGCTGCTGGTCAGCTTGTCGATGGCTTCTTCCAGCAGCAGCTCGGTCTGCAGCAGGTCGGTCTCGACCTCGGTCAGGTGGCGGCGTCCGTGGATGGCCACACCCGACAGCAGGCGCTTGACGTGCGATCCGAGAATTTTTTTTCTTTTCATTCTAGTCTCCAGCTGGACTACTTGCCGCCGGCCGTTGCAACAGCCTCGGCCGCCGCCGCGGGTTGCTGCGTCGGCACCTCGAGCGAGGCGGCGTCGCGCTGCACGGCTTCCTCGGTCTTCTTGTTCATGACGATGATGCTGATGCGCCGGTTGATCGGGTTGAACGGGTCCGTACGGTCGAGGTTCACGGCCGAAGCCAGGCCCACCACGCGCAGCACCTTGTCGTCGCCCAGGCCGCCGCGCACCAGCTCGCGGCGCGAGGCATTGGCGCGGTCGGCCGACAGCTCCCAGTTGCTGTAGCCGGCGTCGCTGAAATACGGGGTGGCGTCGGTATGGCCCGACAGGCCGATCTTGTTCGGGACTTCGTTGAGCACCATGCCGATCACGTTCAGGATCTCTTTGGTATACGGCTGCAGCTCGGCCCGGGCCAGTTCGAACATCGGACGGTTCTGCTCGTCCACGATCTGGATGCGCAAGCCTTCGCTGGTGATGTCGAGCAGCAGCTGGTTCTTGTATTTCTTGAGCAGCGGGTTGACCTCGATGATCGACTCGATCTTCAGTTTCAGCGACTGCAGGCGCTCGGCCTCGGCGCGCGCGATCTGGGCCTTGGCCGCTTCCAGGTTGTAGGTCTTCGAAGTGGGATCGATGTCGCCCTTCTTGACCTGGCCGTTGCGGCGGCTCAGGTCGGTGCCGCCGCCCTTGATCACGGACGAGGAGTCGCCGGCGCCCGAACCGCCCGCCATCGCCACCTTGAGCGGGGTCTTGAAGTACTCCGAGATGCCTTCCAGGTCGCCCTTGGCGGTCGAGCCGAGCAGCCACATGAGCAGGAAGAAGGCCATCATCGCGGTCACGAAGTCGGCGTACGCGATCTTCCAGGCGCCGCCATGGTGGCCGCCCTGGACCTTCTTGATGCGCTTGACGACGATGGGACGCATGTTGTCGTCAGCCATGGCCCCCTCCTCGCGTCACATCCTTCGGTTGATCGGAAAACAGCACGGAATTCAGCAACATCGCGCCTTACTTCTTCTTCTTGATGTGCTCTTCGAGCTCGGCGAAGTTCGGGCGCTCGGTCGAGTACAGCACCTTGCGGCCGAATTCGACGGCGAGCGCCGGCGCATAGCCGTTCAGGCTCGCCAGCAGCGTGACCTTCACGCACTGGAACATCTTGGTCGATTCTTCCAGCTTCTGTTCCAGCACGCTGGCCAGGGGCGACACGAAGGCATAGGCCAGCAGGATGCCGAGGAAGGTGCCGACCAGCGCCTTGGCGATCAGGATGCCCAGCTCGGCCGGCGGCAGGCCCACCGACTCCATGGTGTGGACCACCCCCATCACCGCCGCCACGATGCCGAAAGCCGGCAGGCCGTCGCCGACCTTGGCGATCACGTGCGCCGGAATCGCGCCTTCGTGGTGGTGGGTCTCGATCTCGTTGTCCATCAGGTTTTCGATCTGCATCGCATCCATGTTGCCCGACACCATCAGGCGCAGGTAGTCGGTCATGAATTCGACGATGTGGTGGTCCGCCAGCACCGCCGGGTATTTCGAGAACAAGGGCGAAGCCTCCGGCGCCTCGATGTCGCCTTCGATCGACATCAGGCCTTCCTTGCGCACCTTGGAGAGCACGTCGAACTGCAGCGCCATCAACTCCATGTACATGTCCTTGGTGTACTGGGAGCCCTTGAGCACGGACGGCAGGGCCTTCATGGTGGCCTTGACCGACTTCATGGTATTACCGACGAAGAATGCGCCCAGCGCCGCGCCGCCGATCATCAAGAGTTCGATCGGCTGCCATAGCGAAGCCAGGTGGCCGCCGGCGAGGGCGAAGCCACCGAACACGCAGAGGCAGACGACGATGTAACCAAGAATGACTAACAAGGGAATTCCGCTCCAGAGATGCCGGGAATGGACCGTCCGGCAGAGTCAAATAATAGTGATTTCAGGCAAAGTTGACGCAGGGAACCACTCTAGCCGGAGAACGGTTCATCGGCAAGCAAAAAGGCCGGTTTTGTCGCCTAAAAGTGCCAGATATGCAGGGCTGGACCGCCCTCTGTGGGATAGACGATACGGTCGGGCGAACGCGCGTCGATGACGAATTCGTAACTGAGAAGCAGCGAACCGGGGCGCATTTCGCGCGCCGCCTTGCGCCACAGGGCGT
This sequence comes from Massilia sp., assembly GCF_046293535.1. NCBI lineage: Bacteria > Pseudomonadati > Pseudomonadota > Betaproteobacteria > Burkholderiales > Oxalobacteraceae > Massilia > Massilia sp. The sequence goes on from NZ_JBKBOV010000012.1 coordinate 24,566, forward strand.
CCATGGCGGCCGGCGACAGGTAGGCGAACACCAGGTCGAATTCGCCGAAATCGAGGACGCCGTAGTCGCCGCGGATGAAGCGGGCGCGGCTGCGCGACAGGCGCGCGCGCAAGCGGCTCACCAGCCAGGGCAGCGGCGCCAGCTCGATGCCGACGGCCTCGACGCCCGCCCCCCTGCGCGCCAGGTCCAGCACCAGGCCGCCCAGGCCGCTGCCGATGTCGATGACGCGCACCGGGCGTTTGCTTGGCAGCAGGCCGGCCACCGTTTCCCAGACGGGGCGGCCGGACGGATAGTACGGCACCTGGGTGCGGTAGGTGGACCAGTACAGCAGGAGCAGGAACAGGAAGACGGCAAGAAAGGCCAGTGGCGGGATCGCCAGTTGCAAGGCGCCGAACAGTGCGACCGGGAACAGCAACTGGATCGCGCGCCACCAGCTTGCCAGGCCGCGCCACCATGTCAGACCGGCGGCGGCCAGCCCCTGGATCACGGCCACGGAGAGGTAGGACATGGCGATGCCGGCAGTAGCCAGCAGCCAGGTGACGGCGAGCGTGAGGGGAAAAGCGGCAAGCTGTTGCAGCAGCGCCGCCACCGCGGGCTTCATGTAGGGTGGGCGGGTTTCCCGCCCACGCGGTGATAGCTGGCAGCGAGATCATGCGGCACGATGATCTCGCCGATATCGATCACCGCGTGGGCGGCGAAGCCGCCCACCCTACGAAACCCAATCATCACTTGTTTTGGCTGGCCGCAGCAGCGGCCGCGTCCTTTGCATCCTTGGCCTTGCGCGTCTTGCCGGCGCGCGAAGGCATGTGGCACAGGCCGCACAGGTAGCCGGCGTTCAGGTCGAGGGCGTTGACGACGAACTTGCCCTGGCATTTCTGGCACGGGGCCAGCACCAGCATGCCGCTCTGGAAGAAGCGCACCAGGGTCCAGGCGCGCGTCAGCGACAGCAGCGGCTCCTCGCCCGGTTCGGGCGGCATCTGCTCGAGGTAGAGCTGGTAGGCCTTCATCACCGCCTGGATGCCGCTGGCGCCGGCATGTTCGACCAGGAAGTGATGGATGTTGATGAACAGCGAGGAATGGATGTTGGGCTGCCAGGTCAGGAACCAGTCGGTCGAGAACGGCAACATGCCCTTGGGCGGAGAGACGCCCTTCAGTTCCTTGTACAGCTTGAGCAGGCGCTCGCGCGAGAGCGAGACTTCGGTTTCGAGCAACTGGAGGCGCGCCCCCAGGTTGATCAGTTCGATCGCAAGCTGGATTTCCTGCGCTTCCGATACGACACTCTTCTTGCTCATCCTTGCTCCCGCCCGTGTTGCTTGCCATGCGGCCCCGACGGGACCGCCTCAGCGGGATTTTATACGATCTCTTCAACAGGCTGGCCGGCCATCAGGATGGCGGCATGCGACTGGGCCAGGCTGCGCTCCTTGGTGTGGCTGGTGAGCATCGACAGGATGGCGGTGTCGTCGAAGCGGAAGCGGGCCAGCATCATGTTGCCGCTTGCCAGTTTCAGGATCTGGGCATTGCTCATGCCTTCGATCAGCTCGGCGATGTCGGCGGAGATGCCGAGACGGAAAATGGCGGTGACCTTGTCGGCGCGAATCATCTGCTGGGCCAGCATCAGGTAGCTCAGGTTAGCGTCGCGGATTTCAGCCATCATGTCGTTCATCGTCATTTTCTATCTCTCCGTATCCGTTGAATCGGCTACTTGTGTGTTGCCGTTGAGATAGATTCTGACCGTGAGGAAACTTTTTCGGTATTGGACGAACTCTGTATTTTTCGTCCGCGAAATGACGGCATGACCCGTAGGAGTTTGTCTGACAAACCCTCTTGGATCACTCTGGCGCCCCTATGAGAACGGGGCCGTTGGAGATGCGGAAAATCCGCCGAATTGTGCGCGCTCGACATTGCTTCTGTCGTGCGCTTGATACGGTTTACGTCAAGCTTTTGGAGAACTTTAGGGTTTGCACAAAATATTTTTGGATTTTTTGCTGCCCTTCTCCACACCATTAACGGCGCGCTCGGCGCGAACTTGAGGGTTTGCCGAAAATATTTTTGGAGACCCTTTGCCGCGCTTCTGGTATGGGTAACGGCAACGCTTTTAGGAACTTTAGGGTTCTTGAGAAAAATTTTAAAAAAATTTTTCTCGGCCCAAAAAGTTATCGCCCAGCCAACAAAGCCGGGCGCCTGCGCCTGGAACTTGCTACACTGCGAGCCTGGCAAAAGCTTCAAGCCTCAACCAATTCACAAGCGCTTATGGACTCTTCTTTACGCATCTGGGATATCAGTCCGGCGATATCGAACGGCATCCCGGTCTGGCCGGGCGACACCCCGTTCGAGGCCGCCCCGACCTGGGAAATCAAGGATGGCTGCCCGGTTCGTGTCAGCCGCATGACCATGACGACCCACCTCGGCGCCCATACCGACGCGCCCAGCCACTATGACCCGGCCGGCAAGTCCATCGATGAGGTCGACCTGCTGCCCTACATCGGCGCCTGCCGCGTGATCCACTGCACCGGCGTGAGCAAGGTCGAGCCGGGCCACCTCGAGGGCAAGCTCGACGGCGTTCCACCGCGCGTGCTGCTGCGTACCTACGCCAACGCGCCGCAGCAGGCCTGGGACCCGGCCTTCCCCGCCATCAGCCCGGCCGCGATCGCCCTGTTGGCGAGCCGCGGCGCGATCCTGGTCGGCACCGACGCCCCGTCGCTCGACCCGCAGGACTCGAAAACCCTGGACGCCCACCACGCGGTGCGCAGCAGCGGCATGGCGATCCTGGAAGGCATCGTGCTGGACGAGGTGCCCGAGGGTGACTACGAGCTGGTCGCCCTGCCCCTGAAATTCGCCGGCATGGACGCCAGCCCGGTGCGCGCCATCCTGCGCCAACTACCCGCCAAGGAAGCTGCATGAGTGCTGTCACGACACGCGAGGACTGCGTCGCCCGCGACGAACGCGACCCGCTGCGCGCCCTGCGCGCGCGCTTCGACCTGCCCGAAGGGACCATCTACCTCGACGGCAATTCGCTCGGCGCCCGCCCGAAAGCCGCCCTGGCGCGCGCCCAGGAGGTCGTGGCCCGCGAATGGGGCCAGGACCTGATCAAGAGCTGGAACACGGCCGGCTGGTTCGACCTGCCCAAGCGGCTCGGCGACCGCCTGGCGCCGCTGATCGGCGCAAACGAGGGCGAAGTCGTGGTCACCGACACCACCTCGCTCAACCTGTTCAAGGCGCTGGCCGCGGCGCTGCAACTGCAGGCTGAAGGAGCGGGGGCCGGGCGCCGCACCATCGTCACCGAGCGCAGCAACTTCCCGACCGATATCTACATGGCCGAGGGCCTGACCCGGTGGCTGGATCGTGGCTATCGCGTTCGCCTGGTCGACTCGGTGGACGAGATCGCGGCCGCGGTGGACGCCGATTGCGCGGTTATGATGCTCACCCACGTCAATTACCGCACCGGCTACCAGCACGACATGGCAGCCTTGAGCCGCCATGCGCACGCCGCCGGGGCGCTGGCGGTCTGGGACCTGGCCCACTCGGCCGGCGCGGTGCCGCTCGACCTGCATGCGGCCCAGGCCGACTTCGCGGTCGGCTGCACCTACAAATACCTGAACGGTGGTCCCGGCGCTCCCGCCTTCATCTGGGTGCCGCAGCGCCACCAGGCGGCGTTTGCCCATCCGCTCACGGGCTGGTGGAGCCATGCGCAACCCTTCGCCATGTCGCACGGCTTCGCGGCTTGCGAAGGCATCGGCCGGGCGCTGTGCGGCACCCAACCGGTCGTGTCGCTGGCGCTGGTCGAGTGCGGGCTGCAGGTGTTCGAGGAGACCACGATGGCGGCCATCCGCGAGAAATCGCTGGCCTTGACCGACCTGTTCATCGCGCTGGTCGAATCGACCTGCGCCGGCCATCCGCTCGGCCTGGTCACGCCGCGCGAGCACGCCCGGCGCGGCAGCCAGGTCAGCTTCACCCACCCGCATGGCTATGCGGTGATGCAGGCATTGATCGCGCGCGGCGTGATCGGCGACTACCGCGAGCCGGAGATCATGCGCTTCGGTTTCACCCCGCTCTACACCAGCTTCGCCGACGTCTGGGACGCGGTGGCGATCCTGAAGGACATCCTCGACCGCGAAGCCTACGATACCCGGGCCGAGCGCAGCGCAGTGACCTGAGGCCGACATGGACGACATGGACGACAAAGCTACACCCAAGCCGGCCGAATGGCACGGCGCCAAGCTCGACTTCAAGGAATCGATGAGCTACGGCGACTACCTGGGCCTGGACAGCATCCTGTCCGCCCAGCACCCCCTCTCGCCGAACCACAACGAGATGCTGTTCATCATCCAGCACCAGACCAGCGAGCTGTGGATCAAGCTGATGCTGCACGAACTGCAGGCGGTGCGCCGCCACATCAAGGAGGACAACCTGCCGCCGGCCTTCAAGATGCTGGCGCGGGTGGCGCGCATCATGGACCAGCTGGTGCACGCCTGGGACGTGCTGGCGACCATGACGCCGCCCGAGTACACCGCCATCCGTCCCTACCTGGGCGCCTCCTCGGGCTTCCAGTCCTTCCAGTACCGCGAGCTCGAATTCATCCTCGGGAACAAGAATGCGAACCTCCTGGCCGTACACGAGAAGTCGCCCGAGGCGCACGCCATCCTGGAACGCGAGCTGCACGCGCCGTCCGTCTACGACGAGGCGGTGATGCTGCTGGCGCGCCGCGGCCTGCCCATCGCCCCGCAGCGCCTGGCCGCCGACTGGACCCGGCCGACAGTGGGCGACGAGAGCGTCAAGGCGGCCTGGCTGCAGGTTTACCAGGATACCGAGCACCATTGGGCCCTGTACGAACTGGCCGAGAAGCTGGTCGACCTGGAGACCGCCTTTCGCTTCTGGCGCTTCCGCCACGTGAGCACGGTCGAGCGCATCATCGGCTTCAAGACCGGCACCGGCGGCACCTCGGGCGCCAGTTACCTGCGCAAGATGCTGGACGTGGTGCTGTTCCCGGAACTGTTCGCCCTGCGCACGGCACTCTGAGTTGCAGGACGCCAAGCGGTGTATGATCGCCTTGTTCCCATGACATGAGGAAACAATGCAGTCCGCGCCGCCTGCCCTCGCGCAGCCCTTTTCCGTCTACCTCGACCTGACCCGCCTGCTCGCAACGCTCATGGTGGTGCTCGCCCACGTCGAGTACTTCGGCGCCATCCCGAAAGGGGCCTGGGGCCTGGTGCCGACCGTGGGACGCGAGGCGGTGATCGTGTTCTTCGTGCTGTCCGGCCTCGTGATCGCCTCGACGGTAGCGCAGCAGCGCCCGTCCGCGCGCGAATACGCGGTGGCGCGCCTGTCGCGCCTGTATTCGGTGGCGCTGCCCGTCCTGCTGCTGGGGCTGGCGTGCGCCCTGGCCGTGCGCGCCTTCACCGATGTGCTTCCGCCGCACGGCTACGTGCTCGACAAGTTGTACGTGTACCTGCCGTTTCACCTGCTCTTCCTTGGCCAGCACTGGAACCTGGCCGAAGTTCCGCCCTATATCGAACCCTACTGGTCGCTGAATTACGAAGCCTGGTACTACCTGCTGTTCGGCCTGGCCTGTTACCTGGACGGCCGGCGCCGCATCCTTCTGGTGGCGCTGGCGCTGGCCCTGATGGGCTACAAGCTGTGGCTGCTGCTGCCGGTATGGCTGGCCGGCGTCTGGCTGTGCCGGCGCAGCCGGGGCCCCTGGCTCGGCGTGCGGGCGGCACGGGCCGGATGGCTGGCCAGCCTGGCGCTGCTGGGCGCCTGGGTGGTCCTGCGCCTGGAAGATCCGCTGCGCATGGCCGCCATCGCCTGGTGGCCCTTCCCCGAACTGCCCCTGGGCAGCGCCGACCGCTTCCTCGGCGACTACGTGGTGTGCGCCATCGTGCTGCTCAATTTCGCCTGCGCCCGCGATGCCGGCTTCACGGCCCTCGAGCGCGTCGCGCCGGCGGTGCGGCTGCTGGCCTCGTACACCTTCACCCTCTACCTGGCGCACGCGATCGTCATCGGACTGTGGCTGGCGCTCTATCCGCACGCGCCTGACTCCGGCGCCGACCTGCTGGGGCTCGGCGCCGCGATCGTGGCGAGCACCTATGCCCTGGGCACGCTCACCGAACACCGCCGCCACGTATTCCGGGGCCTGTTCGCGTGGCTGCTGGCGCCGCGCGGGTTCATGGCCCCGGCCGGGAAATCCGGGGCCTGAATCCGGAGCTCGCCACCGGCCCGGCGCTTTCGACGTACAATCGCCGTTCATCTTTTCCCAACGGCGGAGGCGCGATGAAGTGCGACGTACTGATCCTGGCAGGCCTGTGGAACTCCGGCCCCGAGCATTGGCAGAGCCAGTGGCAGGAGCGCTATCCCGCCTGGACCAAGGCCCAGCACCGCGACTGGAACTGCCCGGAGCGCGACGAATGGGTGGCCGAACTGGACGCCGCCATCGGCGCCTGCCGCGGCGCCCCGATCCTGGTCGCGCACAGCCTCGGCTGCATGCTGGCGGCGCACTGGGCCGCCAGCCGTTCGCCCCTGAAGGTGGCCGGCGCCTTCCTGGTGGCCCCGAGCGACGTCGAGGCGCCGAGCTACCCGGCGCCAAGCAACGGCTTCGCGCCGATCCCGCTCGCCCGCCTGCCCTTTCCGAGCATGGTGCTCGCGAGCAGCAACGATCCCTACGTCACCTTGACACGCGCCACCGCGTTTGCCCAGGCCTGGGGCAGCCGCCTGGTGCACATCGGCGCGGCCGGCCACGTGAACGCGGATTCCGGGCACGGCCCCTGGCCCGAGGGCGAGCGCCTGCTGCAGGAGTTCTGCGACCAGATCGGGCATACGACGTGACGATCCTCGCTACCGCGCGCCTGCGCCTGGAACCCGTCTGCCCCGCGCACTACGAGGGCCTGCGGGTGCTGAACGCCGACCCGGCGGTGCAGCGCTACATTGCGGGCTATCCTGAAACGCCCGAGGAAACCGCGGCCATGATCGCGCGCGTGCAGGGACGCTGGGAGCAGTTCGGCCATTCGTGGTGGAGTTTCATCGAGCAGGACACGGGAGAACTGGTCGGCGCCGGCTGCATCCAGCACCTGGGCCATGACCCGGCTAACGAACACGAAATCGGCTGGCGCCTGCTGCCCAGCCGCTGGGGCCGCGGCTACGCCACGGAAGCGGCGCGCCGCATGGCGGCCTTCGCCTTCGACGATCTTGATGCGCCCTCGCTGGCGGCGATCTGCCACCCGGAGAACGCGGATTCCGCGAAAGTGATGCGGCGCCTCGGGATGCGCTACCGGGGTGAAGAAACCTGTCACGCGCAAACCGTGGCGGTGTACGACATCGGCGCGGACGCCTTCGCAGCGCTTCGCACATGAACTGAAGCAGCAAACCCGTAGGGCGGGCGGCTCCACCCAGGCTGTCGCTCAGCCTTCGGCGCCTGCGCCGCCCACGCGTTCAACCCGATGTTGCGCACCACTGACGCGCTTCGATACGCGGCGTATCGACCGCGTGGGCGGCGCAACAGTCGCAAGCTGGGCCAATACTCGGGTCGAGCCGCCCACCCTACCAAAACCCGGACGCGTTAACGAAAAACCGGGGCGCATGGCCCCGGTCCGGTGTACAACTCAGATGATTACTTGGCGGTCGCCAGCAGCATCTCGTTCAGGCGCTTCACGAACGAGGCCGGATCGCTCAGGCTGCCGCCTTCGGCCAGCATGGCCTGGTCGAACAGGATGTGCGACCAGTCGGCGAAGCGCGGGCCGCTCGCGTCCTCGTACTTCAGGCGCGTCACCAAGGGGTGGTTCGGGTTGATCTCGAGGATGGGCTTCGATTCCGGCGCGTTCTGGCCGGCCGCCTTCAGCATGCGCAGCAGGTTACCCGACAGCTCGTTCTCGTCCGCCACCAGGCAGGCCGGCGAATCGGTCAGGCGGAAGGTCACGCGCACGTCCTTGGCCTTGTCGCCCAGGGCGCCCTTCATCTGCTCGACCAGTTCCTTGTAGCCGGCCTCGACCTCCTGGTGTTCTTTCTTCTCGGCCTCGTCTTCCAGGCCGCCCAGGTCGAGGCCGCCCTTGGCGACCGACACCAGCTCCTTGCCGTCGAATTCGCTCAGGAAGGACAGCATCCACTCGTCGACGCGGTCGGTCAGGAGCAGCACCTCGACGCCCTTCTTGCGGAAGATTTCCAGGTGCGGGCTGTTCTTCGCGGCGTTGTAGGTGTCGGCGGTGACGTAGTAGATCTTGTCCTGGCCTTCCTTCATGCGCTGGACGTAGTCGGCGAACGACACGTTCTGCGCGTCCGAATCGCCCGCGGTCGACGCGAAGCGCAGCAGCTTGGCGATGCGGTCCTTGTTGGCCGCGTCTTCCCCGATGCCTTCCTTGAGGACCTGGCCGAACTCCTTCCAGAAGGTGGCGTACTTGTCCTTGCCGGCCTGTTCTTCCGAGTTCGCCATTTCTTCCAGCATCCCCAGCACGCGCTTGGTCGAGCCTTCGCGGATCACCTTCACGTCGCGCGACTCCTGCAGGATCTCGCGCGAGACGTTCAGCGGCAGGTCCGCCGAGTCGATCACACCCTTGATGAAGCGCAGGTAGGTCGGCATCAACTGCTCGGCGTCGTCCATGATGAACACGCGCTTGACGTACAGCTTGATGCCGGCACGCTTGTTGCGGTCCCACAGGTCGAACGGAGCATGGCTCGGGACGTACAGCAGCTGGGTGTACTCGCTGCGGCCTTCCACGCGGTTGTGGGTGTAGGCCAGCGGATCCTGGAAGTCGTGCGAGACGTGCTTGTAGAACTCGTTGTACTGTTCTTCGGTGATGTCGCTCTTCGAGCGCGCCCATAGCGCGCTGGCCTGGTTCACGGTCTCGAATTCGTCCTTGAGGACGGTCTGCTTCTTCTCCTCGTCCCACTCTTCCTTCTGCATCACGATCGGCAGCGAGATGTGGTCCGAGTACTTGCGGATGATCGACTTCAGCTGCCAAGCGGAGAGCAGCCCTTCCTCGCCGGCGCGCAGGTGCAGGATCACGTCGGTGCCGCGGCCCGGCTTCTCGATCTGCTCGACGCTGTAGTCGCCCTCGCCGGTCGACTCCCAGCGCACGCCGTCCGAGGCAAAGGCGCCGGCGCGGCGGGTGTTGACGATGACGCGGTCGGCCACGATGAAGGCCGAGTAGAAGCCGACGCCGAACTGGCCGATCAGGGCCGCGTCCTGCTGCTGGTCGCCCGACAGCTTGCTGAAGAATTCCTTGGTGCCGGACTTGGCGATGGTGCCCAGGTGCGAGATGACTTCGTCACGGTTCATGCCGATGCCGTTGTCCGAAATCGTGATGGTGCGCGCGTCCTTGTCGAAGCTGACCTTGATTTTCAGTTCGTGGTCGTTGCCGTACAGGGCGTCGTTGTTGATGGCCTCGAAGCGCAGCTTGTCGGCCGCGTCGGATGCGTTCGAGATCAGTTCGCGCAGGAAGATTTCCTTGTTCGAGTACAAGGAGTGAATCATGAGCTGCAACAGCTGTTTTACTTCTGCCTGGAAGCCAAGGGTTTCTTTTTCGGCAACTGCCATCTTGTTCCTCGTGGTGAGTCAGGTTAAGGGTTAAACATAAACGGATTGCAGCCATATAAGGACGTCCATGCCGATTTCAAGGCCCGTCCATTCATGCTGGCAACATTGTAATTATTTTAACCCATCCGTACGCGCTGGTTCAGGGCGTCGCGGCGGCCAGCGGCCTGACCTGGATAGTGCGGTAGAAGACCTCCGCCCCTTCCGACTGCAGCGAGAACTTCCCGCGCGTATGCGGCACCATGCGGCCGCCGACCTGCTGGCGCGGATTCTCGGCGCGCAGCACCTCGCGTCCGTTGACGACGTGGATCAGGGTCTTGCCGTCGGCGATCACTTCCAGCGTGTTCCATTCGCCGCTCGGCTTCTCAAAGTTGCCCTTCTTGAGGATGCGCGACGTCAAGCCGGTGCGCAGCGGCAGCGACGGGTCGTAGCGGTAGAACTTCCAGTCGCCCTCGTTGGCGTCGCCCACGTGCGCATCGACCGTCACGCCGTCCAGGCTGTGGTAGTCGCCGGTATCGCCTTCCTGGATCTGGGCTTCGTGGCTGCGCATCCAGTGCCCGCTCTCGGCCCCTTCCGGACCGACCGCGTAGTACAGCAGCCCGCTGTCGCGCGGCAGGTCGAGGCGCGGCGCCCACTTCTTGCTGCCCCACTTGAATTCGAGCTTGAGGTGGAAATTCTCGTACTCGCCGACCGTGCTGAGCGCGCCCCACTCCTCGCCCGAGATGCGCAGCATGCCGTCGACCACCGAGAACACCTTGCGCGGATCCGTGTTCAGGCCGCGGATCGAGGTCGGCGCCTTCATGTTCGGAGAGGTCGGCTGCATGCTGACCCAGGTCGTCCAGCCTGTCAGGTCGCGGCCGTTGAACAGCGAGGTCCATCCGGCCTCGGCCGCCTGCAAGGGCGCACACAGGGACAGTGCGGCCGCCGCGAGGCCAAGGCGGCCGCTCCAGCGGACAAGGGCGCTGCGGGTCGGGGAATGACAGCTCATCGGGGTCTCCTTCTCTTATAAATATGCGCCTGGCTTGGCAAGCCGCGGCGGCGCCGCGGGCGGCCCGTCGGTACGGGCGAAGCGAATCTAGCACGGCCCTTGGTGGTAGCGCTACCACAAACAGCCATCTTGCCGAATTCGTTATAAATTTTTCCGATTTATTGACACTCTTAAACAATTCAGAATGCTAGTATTTGTTCCATAAGCAGCCGGGCACGCTAGCAGTGTTAGCGCGCACATGGCCAGACAAAACGGAGACAGCAGGATGAGCACGATCGTGGTCGGCATGGGCATGGTGATTGCCATGGGCTCGGGCGGCGAGCACCAGGAGCGCAGGCAGATTCGCCGCGCAGGACGCGCGTCCTGCGCCGCCGCGCCCAGCGCGGGTGCGGCGCGGGAAGAATGCGCCGGTTTCTTCGCCGCGCACGGCATCTCGACCCCGAGCGCCCTGTTCGACACGCTCTCCGACACCTATTACTTCGCCAAGAACAGGGCCGGCCAGTTCGTCTGGGGCAACCGCCTGCTGCAGGAGCAGCATGCGCTGGCGGGCGTGAACGACATCCTCGGCAAGACCGACCACGACTTCTTCCGGCGCGACATCGCCGACCGCATCCGCGCCGACGACCTGGCGGTGATGGAGACCGGCGTCACGGTCAAGAACAAGCTGGAAGTGATCGACGGTGGCAACGGCGAACTGACCTGGCTGTTCACCACCAAGGCGCCGATCCGCAACCGCGATGGGGCGATCGTCGGCATCGAGGGATTTTCGCGCGACGCCCGCCGTTCCCAGGACACGATCGCCCCCTTCCACGAATTCAAGGCCTGCATCGAGTACGTGCAGGAACACCTGACCGATAACATCAGCATCGACCACCTGGCCAAGCTGTCCTGCATGTCCTTGTCGACCTTCGAGCGCAAGTTCAAGGAACACTTCTCGCTCACGCCCAAGCAGTACGTGCTGCACATGAAGGTCCATGAAGCCTGCCGCCTGCTCCCCGGCGCCAGCAGCATCGCCCGGGTGGCGCTGGCGACCGGCTTCGGCGGCCAGAGCTACTTCACCAAACAGTTCCGCAGCATCGTCGGGATCACGCCCAAGCAGTACCAACTGGCGCTGGCGGCCGGACGGGCCGGGACCGCACGCCAGGCGGCCACGCCCGGCGCCTGAGCCCATCCATGTTCTTTACCCATCGAGAGGAAACCATGCCCCAACCCCTGGAAAGCGCCGTCCAGGCCAGGCGCTCGGCCCTGCTGCGCCTGGGCGCCCTGTGCGGACTGGCCGGAGCGCCTGGCCTGGCTTCGAGCGCCCAACTGCTGGGCGCCGTGGCGGCGGCCAACAGCGGCGGCGCCTACGAACCGGTGCTGCTCACGCGCGACGAACTGCAGCTGACCGCTGTGCTGGCCGAACTGATCATCCCCAAGACCGACACCCCGGGAGCGCTGGCCGTCGGCGCGCATCGCACCATCGACCACCTGCTCAAGGCATGCGCGCTGGCACCCGAGCAGGCGCGCTTCAAGGCCGGCCTGGCGCGCATCGAGGCGGTGGCGCTGGCAGAGGGCGGCAAGCGTTTCAAGGCCCTGGCGGCGGCGCGCCAGGTGGCGCTGCTGCAGGCGCTCGACGCCGGCCGCGCGCCCTTCGCGGCCGAGGACCAGGGCTTCTTCCGCCAGTTGAAGGGCTATGTGGCGTTTGCCTACTACACCTCGGAAGCGGGCGCCACGCGCGAACTCGCCTACCTGCCGATTCCCGGCGGCTTCCAGGGCAACTACAAGCTCACCCGCTCCAGCCGCGGCTGGGCGATCCAGTAAACACCCGACACAGGCACCATGGAACCCGTCTCCTCCTTCTATATCAAAAGCAGCCCGGAACAATTCGACGCGATCGTCGTCGGCTCGGGCATCACCGGCGGCTGGGCCGCCAAGGAACTGACCGAACGCGGACTCACCACCCTGATGGTCGAACGCGGCCGGCCGGTCGAGCATGGCATCGACTACATCGGCGAGAACAAGGATCCGTGGACCATGCCCAACCGCGGCAAGGTCGACGCCCTAGTCGCGGACGAGCAGTATCCGGTCCAGCGCCAGTGCTACGCCTTCGACGAGCACACCAAGCAGTTCTTCAACAACGACCGCGACATGCCGTATTCGACGCCGAACGGCCGCCCGTTCAGCTGGATCCGCGGCAACCAGCTGGGCGGCAAGTCGCTGATGTGGGCGCGCCAGTCCTACCGCTGGAGCGACCTGGACTTCGGCGCCAACCTGAAGGACGGCCACGGCACCGACTGGCCGATCCGCTACGCCGACCTGGCCCCCTGGTACAGCCACGTCGAGCGTTTCGTGGGCATCAGCGGCAGCAAGGAAGGCTTGGCGGTGCTGCCGGACGGCGAATTCCTGCCGCCCTTCGAGTTCAACACGGTCGAAGCGGCGCTGAAAAAGAAGTTCGACGCGATGTACGCGCCGGCGCGCATGATCATCGGCCGCACCGCGAACTTGAACCAAGCCAGCGACGAGCACCTGGCCCAGGGCCGCGCCCCCTGCCAGGCGCGCAGCCAGTGCCACCGCGGCTGTTCCTTCGGGGCCTACTTCTCGACCCAGAGCTCGACCCTGCCGGCGGCGCTCAAGACCGGCCGCCTGCGCATCGCCACCAACGTCATCGTGCACAGCGTGATCTACGACGCCAGGACCAACCGCGCCACCGGGGTGCGGGTGATCGACGCCGACACCATGGAGACGCGCGAATTCCACGCCAAGGTGGTCATCCTGTGCGCCTCGACCCTGGCCTCCACCGCGATCCTGCTGAACTCGACGTCAAACGCCTTCCCCACCGGCCTGGCCAACTCCTCGGGCGTGCTCGGCCACTACCTGATGGACCACCTGTGGGCCGCCGGCGCCAGCGGCCGGGTCGAAGGTTTCGAGAACGACTACTACCGCGGCCGCCGCCCTACGGCCCCCTACATCCCGCGTTTCCGCAACGTGGTCGACCAGCACCCGTCCTTTGTCCGCGGCTATGCGCTGGCGGGCGGCGCCGCGCGCGAGGGCTGGCAATCGGCCGCGTGGAAGCCCGGCTTCGGCAAGGACTTCAAGGCCATGCTGAGAAAACCCGGCCCCTGGCACTTCAGCCTGGGGGGGCAAGGTGAAATGCTGCCGCGCTTCGAGAACATGGTGAGCCTGCACCCGACCAAGAAGGACAAATGGGGCATCCCGCTGCTGCACATCGACATCACCCATGGCGAAAACGACCGCAAGATGCGCGAGGACATGGCCGATACCGCCGCCAACATCCTCGAGGACCTGGGCCTGAAGGACGTGAAGAAGCGCATGCTGACCGAAAGCGAGTACCCGCCGGGCCTGGCGATCCACGAGGTGGGCACGGCGCGCATGGGCCGCGACCCGAAGACCTCGGTGCTCAACGGCTTCAACCAGTCGCACGACGTGCCGAACCTGTTCGTCACCGACGGTTCCTCGCTGGCATCCAGCGCCTGGCAAAACCCCTCGCTGACCTTCATGGCGCTCACCGCGCGCGCCTGCGCCTATGCGGTGGACCAGCTGAAAGCCGGGAAAATCTGACAAGAACGGAGACAGAATGAACAAGCAAACCGTGTTGTACGCCGTGTTGGCCACTGCCCTCGGCGCCGCTTCCCACACCGTGGCCGCCGAAGCCTCGCCGCGCATCGGCGTGCAGCTGTGGTCCGTCAAGGACGAGATCAAGCAGGACTTCGAGGGCACGCTCACGAAAATCGCCAAGCTCGGCTTCCAGGGCGTGGAGTTCGCCGGCGAATTCGGTCCCTACAAGTCGAACCCGGCCGGCCTGAAAGCCTTCCTGGACAAGAACAAGCTGCAGTGCGCCGGCGCCCACGTGGGCTTCGAGCAACTGGCCGACGCGCGCTTCGACGCCACCACCGCCTTCTACAAGACGCTCGGCTGCGCCAACCTGGTGATCCCGATGGATGCGCGCGGCGCCAGTGTCGAGGGCAGCGCCGCGATGAGCCGCGAACTCAGTGCCCTGTCCAGCAAGCTGGCGCCCAAGGGCATGCGCATCGGCTACCACAACCACGCCCAGGAAATGGCGGGTGAGGTCGGCAGCACGCCCTGGGACGTCATCGCCCGCAACACGCCGCAAGCGTCGATCCTGCAGCAGGACGTGGGCTGGACCACGCATGCCGGCAAGGACCCGGTGGCCTACGTCTACAAGTACCCGGGCCGCACCGTGAGCACCCACTACAAGGCCAAGTTCGCGCCAGGAACGACCGGCACGCCGATCATCGGCCAGGACAGGACCGACTGGGCGGGCCTGACGCGCGCCCTGCGCCAGGCCGGGGCGACCCAATGGATCATCGTCGAGCAGGAGGAATACCCGAACGGCATGGGCCAGCTCGAGACGGTGGCCGCCTCCCTGAAAGGATTGAAGGCCGTGCTCGCGAAGATGCCGGCCAAATGAGCCTGTCCGTCCGATTCAGCCACATCGTCAAGGAATTCGGGCCTGTGCGCGTGCTGCACGGGGTCGACTTCGCGCTGGAGCCGGGGCGCGTAGTGGGCCTGCTGGGGGAAAACGGCGCCGGTAAATCGACCCTGATGAAGATCCTGGCCGGCTACGAGCGCGCGACCAGCGGCCAGCTCCTGATCGACGGCGCCGAGCGCCAGTTCGCCAATGCGCGCGAGGCCGAGGCGCTGGGCATCACCCTGATCCACCAGGAATTCAACCTGGCCGAGCACCTGACGATCGCCCAGAACATCTTTCTCGGCCACGAGAAAACGCGCAGCGGCCTGCTCGATCGCCGCGCCATGACGAGCGAAGCGGCAGCCTACCTGGAACAGGTCGGGCTGGAACGCGACCCGGGCACCCGCGTGTCCGAGCTGATCGTCGCCGAAAAGCAGCTGGTCGAGATCGCCAAAGCCCTGTCGCGCAAGGCGCGCCTCCTGATCATGGACGAGCCCACCGCCAGCCTGTCGGCCGGCGAGACGAAAAAACTCTTCGCCCTGATGGCGCGACTGAAGGAGGAAGGCGTCACCATCGTCTACATCTCCCACAAGCTCGACGAGATGGAAGCGCACACCGACGAAGTGGTCGTCATGCGCGACGGGAAGTTCGTCACGCGCGCCACCACAAGCGACGTGAACCGCCGGCAGATGGCCAACCTGATGGTCGGACGCGACGTCTCGGACATGTTCCCGCCCAAGCAGCCCGCCCCGCCGGAGGCACCGGTACTGCTGCGGGTATCGAACCTGGCGGTCCCGGGCTGGGTACAGAACTTGGACTTCGAGGTGCGCGCCGGCGAGATCCTGGGCTTTGCCGGCCTGGTGGGCGCTGGCCGCACCGAAGCCTTCGAAGCCATCCTCGGCCTGCGTGAACGCCATAGCGGCAGCATCGAGATCGAGGGCCAGGCGGTCGACATCCGCAGCCCGCGCGAGGCCATGCGGCATGGCCTGACCTACCTGAGCGAAGACCGCAAGGGCAAGGGCCTGCACCTCGACCTGGGCCTGCGCGAAAACCTCACCATGATGACCTTGGAACGTGACGCCAGGCCCTGGGTCGACCTGAAGGCCGGCCGCGCCGCGCTCGAGCGGGCCATCACGGACTTCGGCATCCGCCTGCGCGATCCCGATTGCGTCGCCCGCTCGCTCTCGGGCGGCAACCAGCAGAAGCTGGCGCTGGCCAAGTACCTGCATTCGAACCCGCGCGTGATCGTGCTCGACGAGCCGACCCGCGGCGTGGACGTGGGCGCCAAGCGCGACATCTATGCGCTGGTGCACCGCCTTGCCGCCGAAGGGCGCGCCGTGATCGTCATCTCGTCCGAACTGATCGAGCTGATCGGCCTGTCGCACCGGGTCGCGGTGCTGCACGGCGGACGCCTGCAGGCCGTGCTCGGCCCCGACCAACTCAGTGAAGAGAACATCATTTCCCATGCAACCGACACCCAACACACCCGCCACTAGGCCCTCATTTCTGCCAGCCCTGCCGCGCCTGAAGGGCATGGGACCGGCGCTCGCCCTGATCCTGCTGTGCATCGCAGGCGGCCTGCTCAATCCCGATTTCGCCACCTTCGACAACCTGATGAACGTGCTGACCCGCACCGCCTTCATCGGCATCATCGCGGTCGGCATGACCTTCGTGGTCGTCTCCGGCGGCATCGACCTGTCGGTCGGCTCGATGGCGGCGCTGATCGCGGGCGTCATGATCGTGGCGATGAATGCGCTGGCAAGCGGCGCGAATCCGCCCGGCGCCGTCACCATCGTCCTGCTCGGCATCGGGCTGGCCCTCGCCTTCGGCGCGGTGTTCGGCATCCTGCACGGGTACCTGGTCGCACGCGGCCGCATCGAAGCCTTCATCGTCACGCTCGGCACCCTCGGCGTGTTCCGCGCCGTGCTGACCTGGCTGTCGGACGGCGGCGCATTGACGCTCGATTTCACCCTGTCGGAGGTCTACAGCCCGGTGTACTACCAGAGCGTATTGGGCGTGCCGATTCCGGTGTGGGTGTTCGCCCTGGTGGCCCTGCTGGGCGCCCTGATCCTGAACCGCACCGCCTACGGCCAGCACGTGCAGGCGATCGGTTCCAGCGAACAGGTGGCGCGCTATGCCGCGATCCGCGTCGACCGCGTCAAGGTGCTGACCTACCTGCTGCTGGGCGTGTGCGTGGCGATCGCCACCATCCTGTACGTGCCGCGCCTCGGCTCGGCCACGCCGACCACCGGCATCCTGTGGGAACTCGAGGCGATCGCCGCGGTGGTCGTGGGCGGCACCTCGCTGCGCGGCGGCTCGGGGCGCGTCATGGGCACCGTAATCGGCGCGATCCTGCTGTCCGTGATCGGCAACATCCTGAACCTCACCAGCATCATCAGCGTGCACCTGAACCCGGCCGTGCAGGGCGTGGTGATCATCGCCGTGGCTTATTTGCAGCGCGGCCGCCGCTGAACCGTTTATCCATTAACAAAGGAATCTTCATGCGTCCATCCAAACGACAATTCGGCAAACTGGCCGCGGCTTGCCTGCTGGTGCTCGGTACCGGCCAGGCTTTCGCCCTTGAAAAACTGACCATCGGCGTGGCGATTCCCACCGCCACCCATGGCTTCACCGGCGGCATCGTCTGGTGGGCCAACCGGGCCAAGCGCGAGCTGGAAGCGGCCAATCCCGGCTTGAAGATCATCGTCAAGACCGCCGGCAGCACGCCCGAGCAGGCCAACCAGGTGCAGGACCTGCTGGTGGTGAACAAGATGAACGCGCTGGTGATCCTGCCGCTGGAATCGGCCTCGCTGACCCAGCCGGTGGCCCAGGTCAAGAACAAGGGCGTCTACGTGACCGTGGTCGACCGCGGCCTGACCAACCCGGCGGCCCAGCATGCCTATGTCGCCGGAGACAACACGGCCTTCGGCAGGCTGCCGGCCGAGTACCTGGCCAAGCGCATGAACGGCAAGGGCAATATCGTGGTCCTGCGCGGCATGCCGAGCACCATCGACAACGAGCGCGTCAAGGCCTTCCAGGCCGAGATCGGGAAGCACCCGGGCATCAAGGTACTCGATGCCAAGTACGGCAACTGGAACCGCGACGACGCCTTCAAGGTCATGCAGGACTACCTGACCCGCTTCAAGCAGATCGACGCCGTGTGGGCCTCCGACGACGACATGGCGATTGGCGTCATCAAGGCCATCGAGCAGGCCAGGCGCAGCGACATCAAGGAAGTGTTCGGCGGCGCCGGCGCCAAGTTCGCGGTCAAGAAGGTCATGGACGGCGACAAGCTGGTGCAGGCGGACGTCTCCTACTCGCCCAAGTTCATCTACGACGCCATCAAGATGACCGCCAACGCGCGCCTGAAAGGCCAGGCACTGCCGAGCAGGACGATCATTCCGTCGGTCCTGATCACGCGCGAGAACGCCAAGCAGTTCTACTTCCCCGATTCGCCTTACTGATACGACAGGCCACCAGCATGAAAACCATCAAGGGACCGGCGATCTTCCTCGCCCAATTCATGGGCGACCAGGCGCCCTTCGACACCCTGGCCAACCTGGCCGCCTGGGCCAGCGGCCTGGGTTACGAAGGCATCCAGCTGCCGACCGACAAGCGCCTGTTCGACCTCGACATCGCCGCCGAGAGCCAGGACTACTGCGACGAGATCCAGGGCGTGCTCAGCGCGCACGGCCTGGCGATCACCGAGCTGTCGACCCACCTGCAGGGCCAACTGGTGGCCGTGCACCCGGCCTACGACGCCCTGTTCGACGGCTTCGCCGCGCCGCAGGTGCGCGGCAACCCGCGGGCGCGCCAGGAATGGGCGGTCGGCCAGATGAAGAACGCGGCGCGCGCCTCGCGCCGCCTCGGCTTGAACACGCACGCGAGCTTCTCGGGCGCGCTTGCCTGGCCCTACCTGTATCCGTGGCCGCAGCGGCCCGCCGGCCTGGTCGAGGAAGCCTTCGGCGAACTGGCGCGGCGCTGGCTGCCGATCCTGGACGCGTTTGAAGACGCCGGCGTGGACGTGTGCTACGAGCTGCACCCCGGCGAGGACCTGCACGACGGCGTGACGTTCGAGCGCTTCCTGGACGGAGTGAAAGGCCACCGCCGCGCCAACATCCTGTACGACCCGAGCCACTTCGTGCTGCAGCAGCTCGATTACCTGTCCTTCATCGACATCTACCACGAGCGCATCAAGGCCTTCCACGTCAAGGACGCCGAATTCCGCCCGAACGGCCGCCAGGGCGTCTACGGCGGCTACAGCTCTTGGGCCGAGCGCGCCGGGCGTTTCCGCTCGCTGGGCGACGGCCAGATCGACTTTTCCGCCATCTTCTCGAAGCTGGCGCAGTACGACTACGCCGGCTGGGCGGTGCTCGAATGGGAGTGCTGTCTCAAGCATCCGGAAGACGGCGCGCGCGAAGGCGCCGATTTCATCCGCCGCCACATCATCCGGGTGGCCGAGCGCGCCTTCGACGATTTCGCCGGCGGCGGCGCGGACCGGGCCGCCCTACGCCAACTGATGGGGATCGAAGCATGAGTGCGATCGGACGCAACGAATCGGACAAGCAGGACGGCCTGCCCCCGCGCCGGCTGCGCCTGGGCATGGTGGGCGGCGGCGACGGCGCCTTCATCGGCGCCGTGCACCGCATCGCGGCGCGCCTGGACGACTGCTACGAGATCGTGGCCGGCGCCCTGTCGAGCGACGCCGAGCGGGCAGTGCGAAGCGGCGCGGCGATCCGGCTCGACCCGGCGCGCAGCTACAGCGACTACCGCGAGATGGCGTGCCAGGAAGCCGCACGCCCGGACGGCATCGACGTGGTGGCGATCGTCACGCCCAACCACCTGCACGCCCCGGTGGCAAGGAGCTTCCTGGAAGCGGGCATCCACGTCATCTGCGACAAGCCGCTCGGCATTTCCCTGGACGAAGGAGAAGAACTTGCCGCGCTGGCGCGCGCCAAAGGCCGCGTGTTCGCCCTCACCCACACCTATAGCGGCTATCCGATGGTGCGCCACGCGCGCGAACTGGTGGCCTCGGGCGCGATCGGCGACGTGCGCCTGGTGCACGTCGAATACGCCCAGGACTGGATGGCCGAAGCCGCCAACCAGTCTCCCGAATTCCAGGCCACCAATTGGCACAACGATCCGCGCCGCGCCGGCCCCACCGGCTGCACCGGCGACATCGGCACCCATGCCTTCCACCTCGCCGCTTTCGTTACCGGCATCCAGCCGAGCGAGCTGCTGGCCGAGCTGCATTCGTTCACGCCGGAGCGCATCCTGGACGACCACGTGCAGGTGATGCTGCGCTACCCGAACGGCGCGCGCGGCATGCTGTGGTCGAGCCAGATGGCGACCGGCTGCGAGAATGCACTCAAGCTGCGCGTGTTCGGCAGCAAGGCCAGCCTCGCTTTCGACCAGGAGAGCCCGAACGAACTTGTTCTCACGCCGCAGGGCGGCTGTGCGCAGCGGCTCACGCGCGGCCGCGTGGGCGGCCTGGCTGCCGGGCACGCCACCCGCGTTCCCTGCGGCCACCCGGAAGGCTACCTGGAAGCGTTCGCGCAGCTGTACCGGGACGCGGCGGCGCAGATCCATGCGCTCGAGGCCGGCCAGCCCTTGCCGGCGGCGAGCGCCAGCCTGCCCACGGTCGAGGATGGCGTGGACGGCCTGCGCTTCATCGAGGCCGTGCTGGCCAGCCATGATGCGGGCTCGCGCTGGGTGCAATTGGGAAAGATGTAATGTATTGGGCGTGCGTGTCGATTCCCGGCCTTCCCGTTCGTCGTCGTGGCAGCAACACCCCACAACCAGTACAGGAGGTCCATCATGCATCAGGCAGCACGTCCCATTCCCGAAGGTTTTCATAGCCTCACCCCGCACCTGGTCTGCAAGGGCGCGATCGACGCGATCGCGTTCTACCGGCAAGCCTTCGGCGCGGTCGAACTCGACCGCATGCCTGGCCCGGGCGGCAGGCTGCTGCACGCCAGCGTCCGGATCGGCGATTCGATCCTCATGCTGTGCGACGAATTTCCCGAGTTTTGCACGGCCGGGCAGATGCCCGCGCCGGGTTCGGCGGTCTCCATCCACTTGTACGTGCCGGATGCCGACGCCGTCTGGGAACGGGCGCTGGCCGCCGGCGCCAAGCCCATCATGCCGCTGGGCGATGCGTTCTGGGGCGACCGCTACGGCCAACTGGTCGATCCCTTCGGCCACCGCTGGGCCATCGCCACCCACCTGCGCGACATGACGCCGCAGGAAATCGAGGCCGAGATGGCCAGGCAGATCCCGGCCGCGAGCGCGAGCGCCGGATGACGCCAGGCCAGCAGTGAATCGCGCAGCAAGAATGCTGCCGTGAGGCCGGTTGGACGTACAATACCGGCTTCTTTCACTGCAACGTCACAAAAACCATGTCCGTCTACGATAAACTCAAAGAACTGAACATCACCCTGGCCGCGCCGGCCACCCCGGCCGCCGCCTATGTCATGTACGTGCAGACCGGCAACCTCGTGTTCATCTCGGGCCACATCGCCAAGAACGCCGACGGCTCGCCGAACGCGGGCATCCTCGGCCGCGACAAGACCACTGCGGACGGCCAGGCCGCCGCGCGCTCGGTCGCCATCGACCTGATCGGCACCCTGCAGGAAGCCGTCGGCGGCGACCTGAACCGCGTCAAGCGCATCGTCAAGGTGATGAGCCTGGTTGCCTCGACCCCGGAATACAATGAGCAGCACCTGGTCACCAACGGCTGTTCGGAACTGATCGGCGAGATCTTCGGCGAAGCCGGCAAGCACGCCCGTTCGGCCTTCGGCGTCGCCTCGCTGCCGCGCGGCACCTGCGTCGAGATCGAGATGATCGCCGAAGTTGCATAATCCGGTTGCCTAAACCTTGCCGCTTAAACATTTGTTTAAGCGATATTGCATTTGTTTAAAAGTACCGATCGCGGGCTGGGCCTACCCGGCCCGGTCCATCCCGAGGCCGCCTATCCGCGTGCCTTATAATGGTCCGGCACTACCCGTGCGGTCCCTTCCTGAGAGTCCTGTGAGAACAGCATGAAAATCGAGAATCCAAACCCCATCCAGTGGCAGTTTTCGGAACGCGCGCAGCAGCTGCAAAGCTCGTTCATCCGCGAAATCCTGAAGATCACCCAGCGTCCGGAGATCATCTCCTTCGCCGGTGGCCTGCCGTCGCCAGCCACCTTCCCGGTCGAGCGCATGAAAGAAGCGTACGACAAGGTCCTGCTTGACGCCGGCAAGGTCGCGCTGCAGTACGGTCCGACCGATGGCTATGGCCCGCTGCGGGAATGGATCGCCAATTCGCTCTCCACGGAAGGCAGCCGCATCCTGCCTGAACAGATCCTGATGACCTCGGGCTCGCAGCAGGCGCTCGACCTGCTGGGCAAGGTCCTGATCGACGAAGGCAGCCGCGTGCTGGTAGAGACCCCGAGCTACCTGGGCGCCCTGCAGGCCTTCTCGGTCTACCGTCCCGAATTCAAATCCGTCGAGACCGACGAACACGGCCTGGTGCCCTCGTCGATCGACGCGATCGCGCAAGGCGCGCGCCTGCTGTACGCCCTGCCGAACTTCCAGAACCCGACCGGTCGCAGTCTGTCGGTCGAACGCCGCCAGGAGCTGGTGGAAACCTGCGCCCGCCTCGGCCTGCCGCTGATCGAGGACGACCCGTACGGCACCCTTTCCTACCGCGGCGAGCCGTCGCCGAAGATGGTCGCGATGAACCCGGACGGCGTCATCTACATGGGTTCCTTCTCGAAGGTGCTGACCCCGGGCATCCGCCTGGGCTACGTGTGCGCCCCGCTGCCGCTGGTGCGCCGCCTCGAGCTGGCCAAGCAGGCCGCCGACCTGCACACCGCCCAGCTGACCCAGATGGTGGTGCACGAAGTGGTCAAGGACGGCTTCCTGGACCAGCACATCCCGACCATCCGCAAGCTGTACGGCGACCAGTGCCAGGTGATGCTGGACGCGATGGCCGAGCACTTCCCGGCAAGCGTGACCTGGACCAAGCCCGAGGGCGGCATGTTCATCTGGGTGACCCTGCCGCAGAGCATCGACGCGATGAAACTGCTCGACCAGTCGCTGGCCGCCCGCGTGGCCTTCGTGCCGGGCGCGCCGTTCTACGCCAATGAACCGGCCACCAACACCCTGCGCCTGTCGTTCGTAACCGTGCCGCCGGAACGCATCCGCGAAGGCATCGCCATCCTTGGCAAGCTGATCAAGGACATGCTGTAAACACCATCAGGTATGCGTCAAGCGCAACCGCCAGTATGACTTGGCGGTTGCACAACTGGTCGTAGCGGTACAACACCGGGACAAATTCCCGCAGCGTTTGTGTTTTTATGGCAACGAATGTTGCCGCAAGCGATGGCAATCGGGGTATGATTTCTGCGGACACTATTCCGCATCACCCGGTAACCGTATGAACCAAGCTGCTTTCGAGCCTGCAGTGCCCGCGCGCCAGGCCGCGATCCTGATCGTCGACGACGCGCCCGCCAGCCTGAGCCTGCTGCAGGACATGCTGCGTAGCCAGGGTTACCGCACCTTCGTCGCCATTTCCGGCGAGCGTGCGCTCGATCTCGCCCAGCGAGTCCAGCCCGACCTGATCCTGCTCGACGTCATGCTGCCAGGCCTGGATGGCCTGGAAACCTGCCGCCGCCTGAAGGCCAACCCGGCCACCTGCGACATCCCCGTGATTTTCGTGAGCGCCTGCTCGAACACCGAGGACATCGTGGCCGGTTTCGACCAGGGCGCCGCCGACTACATCGCCAAGCCGCTGCGCCTGCCGGAAGTCGTCGCGCGCGTGCGCGCCCAACTCAACGCCCGTTCCGCCAGCCAGTCCAGCACCCGGCAGGCCAGGCGCCTGCGCCTGATCGTCGAGGGCATGGACGAAGGCCTGATGCTGCTCGGCCAGGACGGCCGCATCCAGTACGCCAATCCGGCCAGCGAGCGCTGCCTGGGCTACAGCGAGACCGAACTGGCCGGCCGCCCGCTGGCTGCGCTGCTGGCCGAACCGGCGGCGAACGACTACGCGGCCTATTTCGCGCGCCGCGAGCGCGATGACGCGGGCATCCTCGCGCGCTGCCGCGGCACCCGCGAAGTGCTGCTGCAGCAGCCCGACGGCAGCCTGCGCGCGATGGACCTGAGCCTGTCGCCGATGGCATCCGGCGAGCAGCTCTACATCGCCCTGCTGCACGACATCACCCACCACAAGCAGTCCGCAACGGCGCTGCAGCGCGCCGCCATGGCCGACCCGCTCACCGGCATCGCCAACCGGCGCCAGTTCGACGCCTGCCTCGAGCGCGAATGGCAGCGCGCCATCCGCGCTGCCCGCCCGCTGTCGCTGCTGGTGCTCGACGTCGACCATTTCAAGCTCTACAACGACCTGCTCGGCCACGCCGCCGGCGACCAGTGCCTGCAGGCGGTGGCCAGCACCGTGCAGGCCCATGCGCTGCGCGCCACCGACCTGGCGGCGCGCTACGGCGGCGAGGAATTCGTGCTGCTGCTGCCCGACACGCCCCACGGCGGCGCGGCCAGGCTGGCCGAATCGATCCGCGCCGACGTCGAGCGCCTGCGCGTGCCCAACCCGCGCTCCGGCACCGCCGACTTCGTCACCGTCAGCGTCGGCGCCGCCACCTTCGTGCCGACCAAGTTCGACGACATGCGCGCGCTGTTCCTGGCCGCCGACCGCGCCATGTACGACGCCAAGGCGGGCGGACGCAACCGGGTGGTCGCGGTCGATGGCGGCTATGCCTGGGAAGCCATGCAGAAGGCGCTGGCGCGCTGAACCGGCTTCAAGCCGCGCAGGTACGGAAGCCGGCGAAGATGTCGTCGCGTTCCGGCTGGTAGAAATTGCGGAAATGCGGGGAGCGCAGGCGTGGCGGCGTCGCGAACGATGCGCCGCGCAAGACCTGGCGGCTGCCGAAATACGGCGCCGAATACTCCCGGTAGCGATCCGCGCCGAAGCCGGGATACGGCAGGAAGGGCGAGGCCGTCCACTCCCACAAGCACCCCAGTCGAAGGCCGGGTGGCGTGACGCCGCCGCGAACTCCCATTCCTGCTCCAGCGGCAATAGGCCTCGGCTTCGTGCAGGCTCACATGGCGCCGCTGCGCGGCCAGCCAGTCCCATCCGGCCTGGCTCCAGCAGGCGGCGCGCCGGTAGCCGCCATCGCACACGAACGCGAGATAGTCCGCGTTCGACACCAGGCCGGCGTCGATCTCGAACGGCGCGACCGGGCACGGAAAGGCCTGCTTTTCGTTGTCGAACACGAAGCCGCGCGACTGCGGCCCGCCCAGCAGCAACTCGCCGCCGGCGAAGGCGATCTCGCCGGGCGCGCATGCCGGCCCGGACTCCATGGCCAGGCAATAATGCTCGAGCCGGGCCGGGGCCGGCAGGTCGAGCGGCCAGCGCGCCGCGTGCAGCATGGTGTTCGAATCGAGCCAGGCATCGGCGCGCGCCAGCAGCGATTCGCCCTGGGCCTCGCCGGGCCGGCTGCCGCACGCCTGGCGCAGCACGAACCATTCGGCGAACCAGGCAAGGTGGCCCAGCTCCCACAGCGGGGGATTGACGATGGCAAGGCGCGGCACCCGCGCGCTGTCGTCATGGCCGGCGCCGGCCAGCGCGTCGAACAGGGCAAGCGTGCGTTGGCGCGCATCCTGCCAGGCGCCGTCCAGGCTGCACGGCCCCATGGTGCGAAACAGTGCATGCGGTTCCGTCATGCCGGCATTCCACGGCGTTTGCACCTACCCGGCGCCGGCCAGCTGCGGCGCCGGCTCGGCGCGCGCAGCGCCGCCTTGCGACTGGCCTTGCCCGTCGAGCCGGTAGCCCGCGGCCTGCTGCAGTTCCCACGCGCCTTCTCCTTTCAGGCACAGCACATGGGTGTGGTGACGCAGCACCGCGGCGCGGTGGGCGATGCTGATCAGGGTCGCGCCGCTGCTGCGCAGGCGCGCGTACAGGACAGCTTCGTTGCCGGCGTCGAGGGCGCTGGTGGCCTCGTCAAGGATGACGATCTGCGGCCGGTGCACCAGCACCCGGGCAAAGGCCAGGCGCTGCTGCTCGCCCACCGACAGCAGCTTTTCCCAGTCCTGCGCCGCGTCCAGGCCGCCCACCCGTTCGGCCAGGCGCGGCAGCTGGACCTCGCGCAGGACGTCGAGCAGCTGCGCGTCGCTCAGTTCGGTGTGCGAGCTCGGGTAGATCAACTGGCTGCGCAGGCTGCCCGCCTGCAGGTAGGGCTGCTGCGGCAGGAAGAAGAACTGGTCCAGGGCCGGGCGCCGGATCACGCCGCAGCCCTCGTGCCACAGGCCCGCGATGGCGCGCAGCAGGGAACTCTTGCCGCAGCCGCTCTCGCCGGTGATGAGCAGGGCGTCGCCGGGCGCCAGGGCCAGCGACAATTCCTTGATGAGCACCCGCTCCGAGCGCGGCGGATGCAGTGTCAGCGATTCCAGCACCAGCTGCCGGTCCGGGCGGGTCTGGATGCGCGAACCTTGCCCGGCCACGGGGGCTTGAGCGCGCGCTTCCGGCAGCACCAGGCCGGAGAGCGCCTGCAGGCGGCCGATACCGGCCACGAAGCGGCTCAGGCTCTCGAAGTTGTCGACGATGACGCCGACCGCCGCGAGCACCGCGGTGAAGGCGCCCGCCGCCTGCACCGCCCGCCCCACTTCGAGCTCGCCGGACAACACGCCCTGGGCCAGGATCATGAAGGGCAGCACCAGGGTGAGCTGGCTGAAGGTGCGCTGGAACAGGTTGAGCGAGCACTGCTTGCGGATCAGGCGCGCGAAATTCTCGATCACTCCCTGGAACCTGGCCTCGATGTGGGCCCGCTCCTGGGCTTCGCCGCGGTAGAAGGCGATCGACTCGGCGTTCTCGCGCAGGCGCATCAGGCTGAAGCGGAAATCCGCTTCGCGCCGCAGCTGCCAGAAATTCAGGTGGATCAGCGGAGCCCCGAACACGTACAGGGCGAGCACGGTGCCGGCCAGCGCGTACACGGCCAGCACCACGACCAGCAACTGCGAGATCGACCACAGCACCGTGCTGAAGGCCACCAGCTGCATGATCGAGCCCAGGAAGATGAGCAGGAAATGGATCGACCTGCCCGTGAAGCTGTTGATGTCCTCGCTGATGCGCTGGTCGGGGTTGTCGATCCCGCTGCCGGCATCCAGGCGGTAGTACTTGCGATCCTTCAGGTAGCCGTCGAGGAAGCGCCCGGTGAGCCAGCGCCGCCACTGGTTGGCGAAGCGGTCGCGCATGTAGTAATAGAAGGCATACACCGGCACCGCCACCGCCAGCGTCATCAGGCAGGCCCGCACGGCGGCCCAGAAGCGTGCGCCATCCTTGCCCGCCAGGGCCGAGGTCATCTCGCCTGCCTGCTCGTTGAGCATCACGGCCAGCTTGGTCTCGACCAGCATCAGGAGGACCAGCAGCGACAGCAGGGTCCAGGCCTGCCTGCGCTTCTCGCCCAGCCAGTAGGGCTTGGCCACGCCGACGAATTGCTTCCATGCCGCCAGCGACAGGGGCGCGGCGCGGCGCCCGTCGTCGGCTCCCGCCGGCGCATCCTGCGCTGCGGGAACCCGGGCTGCGGTGGTCGGCGTGTTCATGCTCGGTAGCCTGCGGTTGATGTCCTGGTACCAGCATACTGCCGCCCACAGCCCGGTTCCGTGCGAAAACGGACATAGTCCGTGCCGGGCTGTTACATCTTCGACGAGCCCGGGACAGGGTCAGGACATCGTTCGCCCACGGCGCCGGACTGCATGAGGGCCAGCTGCTCGGGCGCGAACACCACCGTCTGGGCCTGGAAGCCGAGCGCGATCCCGGCCGCCTCGAGCCGCTCGACGATCGCCAGCAGCAGCGCTTCGCGCATGCGCACGCTGGCCTCGAAATCGGGCACCTCCATGTAGGCGAACACTTCGATGTCGAAGGAGCGATCGCCGATCCGGCCCAGGTGCGCGCGCGATCCTTCGCCGACCTGTTCGTGCTCGAGCAGGACCTGGCGGACGATGGCGGCGGCTTCCGCCAGCCTGGCGGCCGGGGTGCGGTAATCGAGCGCGATCACCGGATTGAACAGGAAGCGGTCGCGCGCGGCGTAGTTCTCGATCTGGCGCGCCGAAAAGTCGCCGTTGGGGATGGTCACCAGGGTGCGGTCGAGGGTGCGGATGCGGGTGGAGCGGATCCCGATGTCTTCCACCGTGCCGATCACGTCGCCGACCTTGACGAAGTCGCCCACCTGGGCCGGACGGTCGGCGATCACGGTGACGCTGCCGACCAGGTTTTCCACGGTCTTCTGTGCGCCCAGGGCCAGCGCGATGCCGCCGATGCCGAGCGCCGCGATGCCGGTGGTGACGTCGATGCCGAAGGTGTCGAGCAGGCCGATCGCGAAGAACAGCAGCAGCACGACCTTGGCCGTGCGCCGCGCCAGAACGATGACCGAGACCACCTGGCGCCGTCCGCGCCGCTGCATCCGCGTGATGGCGAGCTGGGCGACGGCGTCGAGCATGCGCAGGCCGAACCAGACGAAGGCGATCAAGAGCAGGATGCCGGTGTAGCGCAGCAGGGTCTGGCGCGCCACGATGGCGACCGGCAGCCGCTCGGCCCACTCGAAGAACACGAACACGGCGATCAAGAGGCTGAGCGGCGGCAGCGCCGCCTCGAAGAAGCGGTAGGCCCCGTTGGCGGCGGGGTCCGCCACCAGGCGGCGCATGATGGCGACCAGGATCGTGGCGACGATCCACAACCCGCCGAAGACCAGCGCGCCCAGGCCCACCAGCATTCCCCAGTCCTCCAGCGGCGCGCCGGCCACGGTGAACTGCGGGCGCTGCGACCCGGAGGCGGCGGGCGATTTCTCGGCCACGGCGGCGATGGCCGTCGCGGTCTCGCGCGAGATGCGCCAGATCTGCAGGCCCTCTTCTTCGCCGCGGCTGAGCAGGACCGGGATGGTCCTGCCCTTGGCCCGGATTTCACCGACGCGCTCCTGGTCCACGGGCAGCTCGTCGCCGATCCTGCCGGGGCCGTCGTTCGACAAGGCCGCATACGGTTGCAGCGAGCCGCCGCTGTCGAGCAAGGCCTGGAATTCGCGCGCCCTGGCGGCGGCCGCCGCGCGCTGCCGGCTGGTATTCGCGGGCAGGTCGAAATACTGGGCGGCGCGGTCATGGTCCTGCTCGGCCAGGGCACGGATCAGCCCGGAGACCGCCGAGCGCGGCGTTTCGCGGCCGAGCAGGTCGGCCTGGGTGGGCGCGGCCGCGGACTCGGGCTCGGAGGCGAACAAGGGACCGGCCGCCGTGGCCGGCTGTATGGACGCGAGCAAGAACCAGCCGAAGGCCAGGGGAAGCAAAAATTTCAGGATAGAAATCAGGACGGAAAGATGCATTCTCAAAAACAACTCCTTCGCTCAAGGGCAAGGCGCAGTCTAGCATCCGTCCCGCCCGGCACGAACTGCCGTCCTCGCCATCGCATCCTCGGGCAAGGGCTATAATTGTCCGAATAGCCAACGTACCCAGACCGCGCATTGACGGTAACCGACGTGAATCCACATCTCGACCAGCTCCATCCCTACCCCTTCGAACAGCTGCGCCAGCTCTTCGCCGGCGTGACCCCGAACCCCGCTCACAGCCCGATCAGCCTCGGCATCGGCGAGCCGAAACACCCGACGCCGGCCTTCATCGAGAAGGCCTTGACGCATGCCATGGCCGGCCTGGCCGTCTACCCCTCGACCCACGGCACCGAGCCGCTGCGCGCGGCGATCGCGTTCTGGCTGGAGCGCCGCTACGGCATCCCGGCGGTCGACCCGGCCACGATGGTGCTGCCGGTGAACGGTTCGCGCGAGGCGCTGTTCGCCTTTGCCCAGGCCGTCGTGGACGGCGCCCCGGGCGCGCTGGTGATGAGCCCGAACCCCTTCTACCAGATCTACGAAGGCGCGGCCTACCTGAGCGGCGCCACGCCCTACTATGTCAACTCGGAACCCGGCCGCAACTTCGCGCCCGACTACGCCAGCGTGCCGATCGACGTCTGGGCGCGCGTGCAGCTGCTCTACGTCTGCTCGCCGGGCAACCCGACCGGCGCCGTGCTCACCCTCGAGGACTGGCGCCAGCTGTTCGAACTGTCCGAGCGCCATGGTTTCGTGATCGCGGCGGACGAATGCTATTCCGAGATCTACTTCGGCGCGACGCCGCCGCTGGGCGCCCTCGAAGCGGCCCACCAGCTGGGCCGCAGCGGCGGCGCGCGTCCCTACGCCAACCTGGTCGTGTTCTCCAGCCTGTCGAAGCGCTCGAACGTGCCGGGCATGCGCTCGGGATTCGTCGCCGGCGACCCGCAGCTCCTGAAGAAATTCCTGCTCTATCGCACCTACAGCGGCGGCGCCATGTCGCCGCCGATCCAGGCGGCCTCGATCGCCGCCTGGAACGACGAGCACCACGTGCAGGAAAACCGCGCGCTGTACCGCGAGAAGTTCAGGCTGATCACCCCGCTCCTGCGGGAGGTGATGGACGTCGAACTGCCCGACGCCGGTTTCTACCTGTGGGCCGACGTGCGCCGCACCGGGCTTTCGGACACCGACTTCGCACGCCGCCTGTACGCCGAATATAATGTGACGGTTTTGCCAGGCAGTTATCTTGCACGCGAAGCGCACGGCCTCAACCCGGGCCGCAACCGCATCCGCATGGCGCTGGTAGCCAGCGTCGACGAAGGACTCGAAGCCGCCAACCGCATCAACGAGTTCTGCAAGGGCCTGTGAGCGCCGGCACCAACCCATACCTTAAAAGAGAATCACCATGACCCAACAACTCCAGAACATCATCGACACCGCGTGGGAACAGCGCGCGGAGATCAGCCCCTCGAGCGCCAGCGCGGAAGTACGCGACGCGGTCGCCCACGTGCTCGCCGGCCTCGACAACGGCAGCCTGCGCGTGGCGGAGAAAAGCAGCGGCGACTGGGTCGTGAACCAGTGGATCAAGAAGGCCGTCCTGCTGTCCTTCCGCCTCGAGAACAACGTTCCGGTGGCCGGTGGCGGCGGCATGCAGTTCTACGACAAGGTGCCGACCAAGTTCGCCGACTACACCCTTGACGATTTCGCCAAGGGCGGCTTCCGCGTGGTGCCGCCGGCGGTCGCCCGCCGCGGCAGCTTCATCGGCAAGAACGTGGTCTTGATGCCGTCCTACGTCAACATCGGCGCCTACGTCGACGAAGGCGCGATGGTCGACACCTGGGCCACCGTCGGCTCCTGCGCCCAGATCGGCAAGAACGTGCACCTGTCGGGCGGCGTCGGCATCGGCGGCGTGCTCGAACCGATGCAGGCCAACCCGACCATCATCGAAGACAACTGCTTCATCGGCGCCCGCTCGGAGATCGTCGAAGGCGTGATCGTCGAAGAGAACTCGGTGATCTCGATGGGCGTGTACATCGGCCAGTCGACCAAGATCTACAACCGCGAGACCGGCGAAGTCACTTACGGCCGCGTACCTAGCGGCTCGGTGGTGGTGTCTGGCAGCCTGCCCTCGAGCGACGGCAAGTACAGCCTGTACTGCGCCGTGATCGTCAAGCGCGTGGACGCCAAGACCCGCGCCAAGACCGGCATCAACGAGCTGCTGCGCGGCGACTGATGCGCTTGATGACCGCGTGGGCAGGGTTGGAAAGTCCGGTGGACTTTCCAACGCCCACCCTACGAAACCGGATCGCCGTACGTAGGGTGGGCGGGTCTCCCGCCCACGCGGTCAAGCGGCAGTAGAGCACCACTACCTTAGGAGACGATGCCATGGCCATGGACCGCCTGTTCCAGCTGATGAAGGAGAAGAACGCTTCCGACATGTTCTTCGCCGCGAACTCGCCGGTGCACATCAAGATCAACGGGAACCTCATCCCGATCAACCAGCATCGTCTCGAACCGGACAACATCATCTCGCTGCTGTCCGAGATCGCATCGACCGAACAGATGCAGGAGCTCGAGCGCGAGAACGAACTCAACATGGGCGTGTCGGTCCCCAACCTGGGGCGCTTCCGCCTGTCGGCCTTCCGCCAGCGCGGCTCGATCTCGGCGGTGCTGCGCTTCGTGCCGGCCAACATCCCGCCGCTCGGCGAACTGGGCCTGCCGCCGGTGCTGTCCGAGCTGATCATGGAAAAACGCGGCCTGCTGCTGATCGTGGGCGCCACCGGTTCCGGCAAGTCGACCACCATCGCCTCGATGCTGGACCACCGCAACGAACAACGCACCGGCCACATCCTGACCCTGGAAGACCCGATCGAATACCTGTTCAAGAACAAGAAGTCGATCGTCAACCAGCGCGAGATCGGCAGCGACGCCGCCAGCTTCGCCACGGCGCTACGCAACTCGATGCGCCAGGCGCCGGACTGCATCCTGATCGGCGAGATCCGCGACAGGGAAACCATGGCGGCGGCGCTGGCCTACGCCCAGTCCGGCCACCTGGTGCTGGCCACCCTGCACGCCAACAACAGCTACAATGCGCTCAACCGCATCATCAGCTTCTACCCGATCGAGAACCGCGCCGCCCTGCTGCAGGACCTGTCCTCGAGCGTGAAGGCGATCGTGTCGCAGCGCCTCGTCAAGGCGGCCGCCGGCGGCCAGCGCCAGCCCGCGGTCGAGGTGATGCTCAATACCCGCTACATCGCCGACCTGATCGAAAAAGGCGAGATCGGCCAGATCAAGGAAGCGATGGACAAGAGCCTGTCGCCCGGATCGCAATCGTTTGAAACCGCCCTGCTCAAGCTGGTCAAGGACGGCCTGGTGACGCAGGACGAGGCGCTGGCCAATGCCGACTCGGCCACCAACCTGCTGTGGCTGCTCAACAACGGGCCGGACAGCCAGGCGCAGGCCGAAGAAGAGAAACAACCGGGCAAGGAGCCGCCCGGTGCTTCCTTCACCGAATTCACCCTGAACTAGCCACGCACAGGCGCGGCGGGTTTCCGGCATGTTCGAACTGAGCCAGCTGCGCTGCTTCGTCGCGGTCGCCGAGGAGCTGCACTTCGGCCGCGCGGCCGAGCGCCTGAACATGACCCAGCCGCCGCTGAGCCGCCAGATCCGGCTGCTCGAGCATCACGTCGGCGTCGGGCTCCTCGAGCGCAACAGCCGCGCCGTCAGGCTCACCGCGGCCGGCAAGGCCTTTTTCCCGGAAGCCGCGCGCATCCTGCGCATCGCCGAGGAAGCCACGTTCGCCGCCCGCCGCGCCGCCAAGGGCGAGCAGGGCAACCTCGCCATCGGCTTTACCTCCGCCTCCGGCTACAGCCTGCTGCCCGAGGTCGTGCGCCGCCTGCGCGCATGCGCGCCCGGGGTCTCGCTCACGCTCAAGGAACTGGTCAGCACCACCCAGGTGGCGGCCCTGAACGCCGGCGAGATCGACCTCGGCCTGCTGCGCCCCCATCCCATGAACGGCGATCTGGAAAGCCGGCTGATCGCCAGGGAAGCGCTGATGCTCGCCGTGCCGGCGGCCGAAGCCGGGGAGTGGCCGCTGGCGCCCACGCTCGAAAGCCTGCACGGCAAGCCCTTCGTGATGTACTCGCCCTACGAGGCCCGCCCTTTCTACCTGATGCTGACCGAGCGCTTCGCGCGCGCCGGCGTGGCGCCGGACATCGTCGAGCATGTCGGCCAGGTGCATACCATGCTGGCCCTGGTCAGCGCCGGCGTCGGCGCGGCCCTGATCGCGGAAGGCGCCGCGCGCCTGAAATTCGACGGCATCCTCATGCGCCGGGTCCTGGCCGAACCGGTCGACACGGTCTGCGCCTGGCGCCGCGACAACGACAACCCCGCCCTCGCGCTGTTCAAGCGCGACGTGCTGCCCGGCTTCGCCAAGGCCTAAGCCGCCGCAAACGCCCGGCCGATCGATTCAATTTCTGAATTGATCTCAACACTCTTTGGTTTGTTCATGAATCGATCTCGTTCTATGATCGTTTCAAACAACTCATTCGGCCACCATGACCACCCTCTCCCCAAGCGGCACCCCAATCGTCACCGACCTGCGCGTCGTTCCCGTCGCCGGCCAGGACAGCATGCTGCTGAACCTGTCCGGCGCACACGGTCCCTGGTTCACCCGCAACATCCTGATCCTGACCGACAGCGCCGGCAATACCGGCCTCGGCGAAGTGCCGGGCGGCGAAAAAATCCGCCGGACCATCGAGGATGCCCGCCCCCTGGTGGTCGGCAAGCCGCTGGGCGACTACAACGCCATCCTGAACGCCATGCGCACCGCCTTCGCGGACCGCGACGCGGGCGGGCGCGGCCTGCAGACCTTCGACTTGCGCACCGCCATCCATGCGGTCACCGCGGTGGAGTCCGCCCTGCTCGACCTGCTCGGCCAGTTCATGCACGTGCCGGTCGCCGCCCTGCTGGGCGAGGGCCAGCAGCGCGATGCCGTCGAGATGCTCGGCTACCTGTTCTACGTGGGCGACCGCAGGAAGACCGGGCTCGCCTACCGGTGCGAGGACGAGGCGGACGATGCCTGGTTCCGGCTGCGCAACGAGGAAGCCTTGCGCCCGGAAGCGGTGGTGCGCCTGGCCGAAGCGGCGCGCGAGCGCTACGGCTTCAACGACTTCAAGCTCAAGGGCGGCGTGCTGGGCGCCGACGAAGAGATGGAAGCCATCCTTGCCCTGCACGAGCGCTTCCCGCAGGCGCGCGTGACCCTCGACCCGAACGGCGCCTGGCTCTTGGAAGATGCGATCCGCGTCTGCCGCGACAAGCACGGCATCCTGGCCTATGCCGAAGACCCCTGCGGCGCGGAAGACGGTTTCTCGGGCCGCGAGGTGATGGCCGAGTTCCGCCGCGCGACCGGCTTGATGACCGCCACCAACATGATCGCCACCGACTGGCGCCAGATGGCGCACGCGATCTCGCTGCAGTCGGTCGACATCCCGCTGGCCGACCCGCACTTCTGGACCATGCAGGGTTCGGTGCGCGTGGCCCAGTTGTGCGAGATGTTCGGCCTGACCTGGGGTTCGCACTCGAACAACCACTTCGACATTTCGCTGGCCATGTTCACCCACGTCGGCGCCGCCGCGCCGGGCAGGGTCACCGCGATCGACACCCACTGGATCTGGCAGGACGGCCAGCGCCTCACCAGGGAACCTTTGAAAATCGAAGGCGGCATGGTGCACGTGCCGCAGAGGCCGGGCCTGGGCATCGAACTCGATCCGGTCGAACTCGAGAAAGCCCACCAGGCTTATCAAAACATGGGCTTGGGCGCGCGCGACGACGCCGTCGCCATGCAGTACCTGGTGCCGGGCTGGAAGTTCGACAACAAGCGTCCCTGCCTGGTGCGCTGAGCATTGCCTGCCGCCTGCCACCGCAGGCGCATCCCTCCTTTCCCGGCGGGTCATCCATGCGGCCCGCTTCCCCCGTCTGTGTACAATCTTCGCTGGCGAAGGGTGTGCTATCCTCGCGCGTTTCTTTATTTCAATACCCGTCCGCCACGCGTGGACGCAATGACCGACGCTCCATGACTACCACTCTCTACGGCATCCCCAACTGCGACACCGTCAAGAAAGCCCGCACCTGGCTGCTCGAGAACGGCCACGACTTCGCCTTCCACGATTTCAAGAAGCAGGGCTTGAGCCGCGAACTGGTGGCCGGCTGGCTCGAGCAGCTCGACTGGGAGACCCTGGTCAACCGCAAGGGCACGACCTGGCGCAAGCTGTCGGACGAGCGCAAGGCGCAAGTCGTCGACAAGGCCAGCGCGCTCGAACTGATGCTGGAGAACCCGTCCGTCATCAAGCGCCCGGTCCTGCAAGGCGCAGGTCCGGTCTCGGTCGGCTTCTCGGCCGACGCCTATGCGGCGAAATTCAAGGATGGCGCATGAAAGCGTCGCGTACCCTCCTGCTGACGGAAGAACTGATCGCGCTCGATTCGGTCACTCCCAACGACAAGGGTTGCCAGGAGCGCCTGAAGGAATTGCTGGCGCCCCTGGGCTTTCATTGCGAGACCATCGAATCGAAGGGCGTGACCAACCTGTGGGCGCGCAAGGGTACGACCTCGCCGGTGTTCGTGTTCGCCGGCCATACCGACGTGGTGCCGTCCGGCCCCGAACACCAGTGGGCGTCAAGCCCGTTCACCCCGACCCGCCGCGACGGCAAGCTGTATGGCCGCGGCGCCTCCGACATGAAGACCTCGATCGCGGCCATGGTGGTCGCCTGCGAGGAATTCATCGCCGCCCATCCGGACCATAAAGGCTCGATCGCTTTTCTCGTCACCAGCGACGAGGAAGGCCCCGCCGTCGACGGCACCGTGCTCGTATGCGAGCGCCTGGAGGAACGCGGCGAGACCCTGGACTATTGCGTGGTCGGCGAACCGACGTCAAACCACGTGCTGGGCGACACCATCAAGAACGGCCGCCGCGGTTCGCTCTCGGGCCACCTGGTGATCAAGGGCGTGCAGGGCCACATCGCCTACCCGCACCTGGCGCGCAACCCGATCCACCAGGCCGCGCCGGCGCTGGCAGAGCTGGCCGCGGAAGTCTGGGACGAAGGCAACGAGTACTATGCCCCGACCAGCTGGCAGATCTCGAACATCCAGGCCGGCACCGGCGCCACCAACGTGATCCCGGGCCACCTTACGATCGACTTCAACTTCCGCTTCTCGACCGCCAGCACCGCCGACGGCCTGGAAGCGCGCGTGCACGCCATCCTCGACCGCCATGGGCTCGACTACGAGCTGCAGTGGACCCTGTCGGGCCAGCCGTTCCTGACCCCGAAGGGGCTGCTCTCGGACGCGCTGTGCGACGCCATCTTCGATGAACTGGGCGTGCAGACCGAACTGTCGACCACGGGCGGCACTTCGGACGGCCGCTTCATCGCCCGCATCTGCCCGCAGGTGATAGAATTCGGGCCTCCGAACGCCAGCATCCACAAGATCGACGAACACATCGAGCTGCGCTACATCGATCCCCTCAAGAACATCTACCGCCGCACGCTGGAACAGCTGCTCGCGGTGCAGCAAGAACAACCCGGGAGAAGGCCATGACCAACACCACTTTCAGCACGCCGCGCGACCTGCTGCGCTACGCGATCACCCGCTTCAACGGCGCCAAGCTCTTCTTCGGCCACGGCAGCGCCGAGGCCTTCGACGAAGCCGCCTACCTGGTCCTCCACACCCTCAAGCTGCCGCTCGACCGGCTCGACCCATTCCTCGACGCGCGCCTGCTGCCGGACGAAGTGATCCAGGTGATGGAAGTGATCGAGCGCCGCGTGACCGAGCGCGTGCCGGCCGCCTACATCACGAAGGAAGCCTGGCTGGGCGAGTACCGTTTCTACGTGGACGAGCGCGTGCTGGTGCCGCGCTCCTTCATCGCCGAGCTGATCCCGCAGACCTTCAGCCCCTGGGTGCAGGATCCGGAAAGCGTGGAGAACGTGCTGGAACTGTGCACCGGCAGCGGCTGCCTGGCGATCATGATGGCCGACGCCTTCCCGAACGCCGTGGTCGACGCGGTCGACATCTCGAAGGACGCGCTGGCCGTGGCCGAGCACAACATCCGCGAATACAAGCTCGAAGGCCGCGTCAATCCGATCGAATCGGACCTGTACACCAACGTGCCGTTCAAGAAGTACGACCTGATCGTCACCAACCCGCCCTACGTCAACAGCGTCTCGATGGGCAAGCTGCCGCCGGAATACCTGCGCGAGCCGCAGATCGCGCTGGCGGGCGGCGAAGACGGCATGGACCTGGTGCGCAAGATCGTCGAAGGCGCCGCGGAGCGCCTGACGCCGGAAGGTATCCTCGTGGTCGAGATCGGCAACGAGCGCGACTATGCCGAAGCGGCCTTCGGGCACCTGGGCCTGACCTGGCTCAGCACCAGCGCGGGTGACGATGCGGTGTTCCTGCTGACCGCCGAACAACTCCAGGCCCGGTAATCGCTTCCGCTTCATAGATTTTCGTAGGGTGGGCGGGTCTCCCGCCCACGCGGCCAACTCTCGGATGCATTGTGTAACGCATTTGATGGTTGACCGCGTGGGCAGGAAACCTGCCCACCCTACATGAACCCAGATACTTGCAATGATCCGCTTCCAGAACGTCAGCCTGATGCGCGGCACCAAGCCGCTGCTCGAGAGCGCCGACCTCACCCTCAACCCGGGCGACAAGATCGGCCTGATCGGCGCCAACGGCGCCGGCAAATCGAGCCTGTTCGCCATGCTGCGCGGCGAGCTGCATCCGGACCAGGGCGCCATCGATTTCCCCGCCAAGTGGCGCATGGCCTACGTGGCCCAGGAGACCCCGGCGCTGGACCGTCCGGCGCTGGAATACGCGATCGACGGCGACGTCAACCTGCGGCACCTACAGGCCGAACTGGACGAACTGGAAGCCCACCCCGACGTGGGCGACCACGGCATGCGCCTCGGCGAGCTGCACAGCGCCTTGGCGGACGCCGACGCCTACACGGTGCAGTCGCGCGCCGAACAGCTGCTGCTGGGCCTGGGCTTCTCGCTGGAGCAGATGGCGCGCCCGGTGGCCAGCTTCTCGGGCGGCTGGCGCATGCGCCTGAACCTGGCGCAGGCCCTGATGTGCCCTTCCGACCTGCTGCTGCTGGACGAACCGACCAACCACCTGGACCTGGACGCGATCATCTGGCTGGAAGACTGGCTCAAGCGCTATCCGGGCACCCTGATCATCATCTCGCACGACCGCGATTTCCTCGACGAGATCGTGAACGTCGTCGTGCACATCGACGAGCACAAGCTCAAGCGCTATTCGGGCAACTATTCAAGCTTCGAGCGCCAGCGCGCGGCCAGCCTGGTGCTGGCGGCGGCCGCCTACGAAAAGCAGCAGCGCACCCGCGCCCACCTGCAGTCGTTCGTGGACCGCTTCAAGGCCAAGGCCACCAAGGCGCGCCAGGCCCAGAGCCGCATGAAGGCGCTGGCCAAGATGGAGGAACTGGCGCCGCTGCGCGCCGCCGCCGAATTCTCTTTTGAATTCCGCGAGCCCCTGTCGGCCCCGAACCCGCTGCTGGTGCTGGAAGACGTCGACGCCGGCTACCCGGTCCTGGACGCGCACGGCGACAAGGTCGGCGGCAAGGCCATCGTCAAGCGCGTGAACTTCTCGCTGCAGATCGGCCAGCGCATCGGCCTCCTGGGCGTGAACGGCGCCGGCAAGTCGACGCTCATCAAGACCGTCGCCGGCGAGCTGATGCCGCTGGAGGGCAAGGCCACGCTGGGCAAGGGCCTGTCGATCGGCTATTTTGCCCAGCACCAGGTCGAGATGCTGCGCCACGACGAGTCGCCGCTGTGGCACCTGATGAAAATCGCGCCGAACGTGCGCGAGCAGGAGCTGCGCAACTTCCTCGGCAGCTTCAACTTCCCGGGCGATATGGTCACCAGCAAGATCGCGCCCTTCTCCGGCGGCGAAAAGGCGCGCCTGGCCCTGGCCCTGATCGTGTGGCAGCGCCCAAATTTGCTGCTGCTGGACGAACCGACCAACCACCTCGACCTCGAGACGCGCGAGGCGCTGACCATGGCGCTGGCGCAGTTCGAAGGCACCCTGGTGCTGGTCTCGCACGACCGCCACCTGCTGCGCGCCACCACCGACCAGTTCATCATCGTGGCCGACGGCAAGCTGCAGCCTTTCGACGGCGACCTGGACGACTACAAGGAATGGCTGTTCCAGACCAAGCTCGGCAAGGGTACCGACACCCTGCCGGCGCCCACGCCCACGAAGGGCGCCGAGAACACGGCTGCCATGGCGGCGCCGGTCGACCGCAAGGAGCAGAAGCGCCTGGAGGCGGAAGAACGCCAGCGCCTGGCCGCGCTGAGAAAGCCGCTCGAGAACCGCGTCAAGCGCCTGGAAGAGCAGATGGCCAAGCTGAACGCGAAGAAGGCCGAGATCGACGCCCAACTGCTGGAGCCGAGCATCTACGAGGCCGAGAACAAGGAAAAGCTCAAGCTTCTCGTGGCCGACCAGGCGTTTGCTTCGCGCGACCTGGAGCAGCTCGAATCCGAATGGCTGGAGCTGCAGGAGCAGCTCGAAGGCCTGGCCGCCTGAGCTTCAGGCCGCACCTCTCCGTTTGACCCATCCGCATCGCCCTCGCCAGGGCGATGCGCACCCGTTGCGCCCCCCCTCTCCCGTTTCTGTCTTTCCACCGGCAAGCCCTGGCGCCTGGTCTCGCGCCCATCTCGAAAAAAAATCGCACATTCAAATAGGAATCATTCTCATTATCATTTATAATGTTTCTATTCTGCATATTTCACGTTCATTTCGACTTCTTACACGGATACCGTATGCCTGAGCTCCGCCTGCCCCTGCCGCTGTCCCGCCGCTCCCTCATCGGCGCCGCCATCGCCCTGCTGCCCTTCGCCGCCCATGCCGAGCCGGAGACGCACGACATGGCGACGGTGGTCGTCACCGCCGCCGGCTTCGAACAGAGCATCCGCGAAGCGCCGGCCTCGATCACGGTATTGAGCCGCGATCAGCTGGAAAAGGAACGCTTCGGCAACCTGGCCCAGGCGCTGGAAAGCGTGGAAGGCATCGACGTCGGCGCGGCCGGCGACAAGACCGGCGGCATGAACATCAGCATCCGCGGCATGCCCAGCGACTACACCCTGGTCCTGATCGACGGCCGCCGCCAGAACGCCGCCGGCAACGTCACCCCGAACGGCTTCGGCGGCACCTCCACCAGTTTCATGCCGCCGATCGGCGCGATCGAGCGCATCGAGATCATCCGCGGCCCGATGTCGACCCTGTACGGTTCGGACGCGATGGGCGGCGTGATCAACATCATCACGCGCAAGGTCGGCAAGCGCTGGCACGGCAACCTGGCGGCCGACTACACGGTGCAGGAAGAAGCGAGCTTCGGCGACGTCAAGGGCGCCAAGTTCTACCTCAGCGGCCCGCTCGCCGCCGACGTGCTCGGCTTGTCGCTGCGCGGCAGCAGCCAGCGCCGCGACGGCGCCGACATCCGCTACCGCAACCAGAACGGCGAAGTCGCCCCCAACATGGGCGCCAACCCGGTCGAGTCGAGCATCCACAACCTCGGCGCGCGCCTGGCCTGGACGCCCAGCCGCATGCACGAAATCACGCTCGACGCCGACAGCAGCCGCCAGACCTACGACAACGCGCGCGGCCAGCTCGGCACCCTGGGCCTGCAGGGCGGCTACGGTCCGAAGCAGAAGTACAACCGCGACCAGGCCAGCCTGTCCTACCGCGCGCGCCTGGGCTTCGGCACCTGGGACAGCAGCTACATGGTGAACCGCACCGAGACCATCGGCCGTACCATCCCGCCCGGCACCCCGGGCGCCGCGGCCGGCAGCGCGCGCGCCCTGGAAGTCGAAAGCCGCGTATTCGACACCAAGCTGGTGGCGCCCTGGGGCAATCACCTGAGCACCGTCGGCTTCCAGCACTGGGATGCCGAAATGGTCGACGGCGTCGCGCCGCAGGCCTTCGCCTTCACCCAGAAAGCCCTGTTCCTGGAAGACGAATGGCGCATCGCCGAGCCGCTGCTGCTGACCCTGGGCGCGCGCTACGACGAGCACAGCATCTTCGGTGGCCATACCAGCCCGCGCGCCTACCTGGTGTGGAACGCGTCGCCGCGCTGGACCGTCAAGGGCGGCGTGAGCCGCGGCTACAAGACGCCGCGCGTCGAACAGCTGGCGCCCGGCATCAACGGCTTCGGCGCCCAGGGCACGCTTCCGCTGGTGGGCAGTCCCGGCTTGACGCCGGAGACCAGCGTGACGACCGAACTGGGGGTCTATTTCGACAACGGCGCCGGCTGGACCGCCAACGCGGCCCTGTTCAACAACGAATTCCGGGACAAGATCACCACCGGCACGGGCCTGCTGAACTGCTCCTACCGTCTGGCGCCGAACCGTCCGGGCTGCGTCAGCTTCGGCAACTGGCCGAACGTCGACGCCTTCGGCCAGTCCACCAACGTGGACGAGGCCGTGACCCGCGGCCTGGAGCTCGCGACCCGCTTCCCGGTCGCGCCGGGCTGGGCCCTGAGCGCCAACTACACCTGGACCGACAGCGAGCAGAAAAGCGGCCCGAACGCCGGCAAGCCGCTCGGCGACACGCCGGAACATACGCTCAATGCGCGCCTCGGCTGGGACATCTCCCAACAATGGAATGCCTGGCTGCGCCTCGAAGCGCGCAGCGAGCGCTTCCGCGACCCGGGCAGCTCGGCGGCGACCCGCGCGGCCGCGGCGGCGCTGGGCGACTTCAAGGGATACGGGATGCTGCACCTCGGCGGCAGCTACCGGGTGAACAAGTCGGTGACCGTGAACGCGGCGATCTACAACCTGGCCAACAAGGACTTCATCGACTACCGCCCTTACCAGACGCCGGGCACTGCGGCGCCGACCTGGGGCAGCGTCTACGTCAACAACATGGACGGGCGCCGCCTGTGGCTGTCGGTCAGCGCCGACTTCTGAGGCCTTGCCGGCACCGCCTAGGCCACCTGGCGCGGCGCGGCGGGCGCCACCGACATCAGGCGCTCGATGTCGATCAGCATCATGCGCCGTCCCTTCGCCGCGCCGATGCCGATCAGGTAGTCGGCATCGCGCCGGGCGCCCGGCAGCGCGACCACCTGCTCCGGGCGCAGGCGCACCACGCCGGTGACGCGCTCCACCACCACCCCGACCACGCCCGCCGCCACCCTCACGATCACCACGTCGGTATCCGGCTCGGGCAGTGAAAAGCGCGGGGCAAAAGCGGCCCGCAGGTCCATCACCGGCATGATCACCCCGCGCGACAGGGCCACGCCGCCGATGATCTCGCCGTCGCTGCAGAAACGCTCGAGCGAGCGGTAAGCCTTGAGTTCCTGTACCGCGGCATAGTCGAGCCCGTAATCGAGTCCGCCCAGGGTGAACCCGAGGAACTGCTGGGGTGCGGCGAGAATGTGGTTCGACATGGTGGTTCCTTTCATCGGCACCACCAATGCTAAAGGCGAGCTCCCCTTAAAATGTTGACTGCAGTCAACTATCGCACGATGCCGGGGCCCACTGCACTGC
Source organism: Massilia sp. (assembly GCF_046293535.1). Lineage (NCBI taxonomy): Bacteria > Pseudomonadati > Pseudomonadota > Betaproteobacteria > Burkholderiales > Oxalobacteraceae > Massilia > Massilia sp. The sequence goes on from NZ_JBKBOV010000012.1 coordinate 67,418, forward strand.
TGTTGTCCAGGCTATTGCCGGATTCGCCGACAGAGATCAATGCGCGTTTGGCCCGGCGCAGGGTCTGGACATTGCGGAAGCTCACATAGCCCAGCCCGGCGATGAACAGCGCGGCGAACACGAGCGCCAGGCGGATGCCGCCGAACAGGAAACCACCCGCGAAAAAGAACAGCCCATACAAATAGATGTCGTAGACCGTGGACAGCAGCAGCCCGGTCGTCGAATGCGTGAGGGTGACCGTCTGCGAGGCAAGGTCGCGCCAGCCCAGCACCGAGCCCCAGTCGCCCGGCCGCCCGAATGCGACGGCGCAGGTGGCGCCCGCCGGCGGAATCGTCCCGTGTCCCAGGCTGACGCCATAATGGGCGCGGCCTTCGCTGCGAAAGCTGAAGTCGCCGGCGGCGACATCGAATACTTCTTCAAAATGGATGCGTTCTATCCGCATGGTTCTCCGTTCCTCAGGCTCGGGGGGCAAGGTAGCGCTTCCCCAGCGCCGCCCTGGCGGCGCGCTGTTCGATGTGCTTGAAATAAGCCTTGCCCCTGCCCTCCGATACAAAGAAAAAATACTCACCGTGGGCATTACGCGCGTAGCGGGTCACACTGATCGCGCGGATGCGGCCCTCGTCCTGATAGGCCACGCTCTCGAGCACGATCTCGGCGCTGCGCCCGTCGAAGCACAGCTCCGGCGGCGCTTCCGTGATACGTATCTGCCGGAACTCCTCGTTCGCCATGCCGACGATGTCGCGCGCGCCGCGTATATACCGGTAGTTGCTGTACGCGACGACCGCAAGGAACACGATCCCGAGGACCAGCGCAATGGGTTCCATGGCGTCGGTCGTTCAGGCCTGCAGCCAGGCCACCAATGGCGCATCGTTCGGATTGACCAGCACCTTGTCCAGGTGCGCGCGCGGCAGCAGCGATACCGCCTGGCTCTCCCAGCCCATGTCGGACGGGCAGCCGCCGACGCGCCGTCCCAGGTAGTAGCGGGTGCGGCTGCGGCTGCGCGTCAGGTCCATCAGGTGTCCGGTCAAGACCACGTGCAGGCCGCTTTCCTCGTACGCTTCGCGGATCGCCGCGGCGCGCAGCAGCATGCCCGGGTCCAGCGTCCCTTTCGGGAAGGTGGCCGGGTAGCCGCCGAAGGCGTTCGACGGGTGCACCACCCAGACCCGCCCGTCGTCCTCGAGGATGACGACGCCGGCCGCCACGCGCTTGCCCGGCGCGGGTTCGAAGGGCGGCTCGCCGAAGGCGTCCTCCCGCCCCGCGATTGCGATCCAGTCGGCATCGATGCGCGGGGCCTCGCGCCACACGGCGAATGCGAGGCCGTTCAATGCCGGCGGCACCGGACCGCCCGGGATCACGGTGGCGGGGAGCAGCGGGTCGAGCCAGTTGTCCAGCGGCGTCGGCGCGGTGGGCGCGGCGATGGCGACCGGCTTGCCCCATTCATCGGGTTTCGGGTGGATCGACGTATGCATGTCTGGCGCGGGAGTCGGTGACGCTCCATTCTAATACCGCAACAGCGGCGCAGCGAAGCATTGATTCGCCCCCCCTTCTGTGACAACATCGCCTGACCACCCTCGCCTTGACCCGCGACCGACAACAATGAACAAGACGCCCGGCTCCGCCCCCCTCACCCTTGCGCTCGACAACGTCCTGCTCGACACCCGTCCGCGCCAGCTCGGCGGCTGGCGCCGCGCTGGCGCCGAGTTCCTGTATTTCGGCTTCAAGAACGCGCGCGCCTGCCTGTTCGTGGGCCTGTTCTTCGCCGCCATGATGCTCACGCCCCGCACCGGCGTCCTCGGCATCCCGCGCTACGATGTGCTGCTGCTGGTGGCGCTGGCCATCCAGCTGTGGATGGTGAGATCGAGCCTCGAGACGATCGACGAGCTCAAGGCGATCTGCCTGTTCCACGCGATCGGCTTCGCGCTCGAGGCTTTCAAGGTATCGAGCGCCATCCAGTCCTGGGCCTATCCCGACTTCGCCTATACCAAGCTACTCGATGTGCCGCTGTTCTCGGGCTTCATGTACGCCGCCATCGGCAGCTACATCGTGCAGGCCTGGCGCCTGTTCGACCTGCGCATCCGCCATCATCCGCCGCACTGGATGGCCTGGACCATCGCCATCCTGATCTACCTGAATTTCTTCACCCACCACTATATCGGCGACTACCGCTGGTACCTCGCGGCCTGCGCGCTCGGCCTGTATTCGCGCACCATGGTGGTGTTCCGGCCGCTCGATCGCGACCGCAGGATGCCGCTGCTGCTGGCCTTCGTGCTGATCGGCTTCTTCATCTGGCTGGCCGAGAACATCGGCACCTTCTGGGGCGTGTGGCGCTACCCGAACCAGCTGGGCGCCTGGTCGGTGGTCCACGTGAGCAAGTGGAGCTCGTGGTCGCTGCTGGTGATCATGACCTTCACCATCGTGGCCAACCTCAAGCACATCAAGGAGAAAATCCACGTCGCGCGGGCATAGGCCGGCGCGGTATCATATGGGTAGCGCTCGTGTCCGCTTTGCCGAAGGAACCGCCATGAAACCGCCGACCAGACTGCTCGCGCTTGCCCTGCTGCCGGCGCTGCCCGTCCTCCTGGCAGCGCCGCCAGCCGTCCATGCGGCCGGCTTCCAGAGCCAGCGCGCCATCGCCGCCGGCGAAGTCGACCTTCCCGCCATGCTGGCCGGACTGGAACGGCAGCGCGCCACGGCCATCCAGCAGCGCGACATCGCCACCCTGCTCCACCTGATGGACCGCGACTACCTGCACGTCGACAGCCGCGGACGGGTGCGCAGCAAGACCGAGCTGCTCACCGCGCTCGAGCGCAAGGACTTCCACTTCCGCCTGTACCGGATCGAATCCGTCGAAACCCAGGTACTGGAGGGCGGCGGCGCGGCCCTGGTCACCGGCGTCTTCCGCGCGCAGGAGGCGAGCGCCCACGCCAGGCCGCTGCGCTTTCGCTTCGCCCACCTGTGGATACGCCAGCCGGACGGCTGGAAGAACAGCTTTCACCAGAGCACCGCGATCAGGCGGGCGCAGGACGGCTGACGTCAAGACGCGCCGGCTGGCGCCGTGCTCCAGCTGAAGCTGCCGCCGGCGCCGGCGAACAGCAGCTCGGCGCCGCTGGCCTCGCGCAGGCGCGCCTTGAGCTCGCGCGGCGCCAGGTCGTAGTGATTGGTGCGCTCCGCCCCGCTGTTCTCCGGCTGCACGTCCAGCGCGCGCACGGTGACTTCGCCGGCCACCTGTCCGATGGCGACGCTGACCGTGCCGCTGTGCTGCGCGCGCTGGACTTCCAGCCGCTCCAGCAGCGCCATGCCGGACTGCTGCTCGGCCTCGGCGTCCTTGCGCTCCTGCGAGAGCACGGCCATCTGCTTGAGCGCCGGCGCCGCCGCGGCGGCCAGCTTCCCGAATGCGGCTTGCTGTTCCGGCGTAAGCACCAGCTCGCCCTTGCGCACGCGCCCCGCCAGCCTGACGTAGCTGGCCACTTCAGGCCGGGCCGCCACGGCTTCGATCGCGGCGCGGCGCTGGCCGGCCAGCTCGCCGAACTGGCCCACGCGCTCGCGGATCATGCCGATCGCCGCGTCGATGCGCGCGCAGTCCGGACGCAGCACGAAGACCCGCATCTCGCTGTGTCCGCGCGGCGCGGCGCTTTCGATGGCGATGCGCCCGGCGGCGATGGCGCAGCCCTCGGCCTGCTTGATCTCCACCACGTCGGCCACGATCTCGCAATTGATCGCTTCGAGCACCGTGACCCGGCAGCCGGAAATGATGCAGTTCTCGGCGCGCTGCAGGCTGACTTCCCCGTTGGCGCTCTGGATGGTGGCGCCGGACGCCACGCCCGCCACGATGATCGGGCCGTCGTTGTTCCTCGCGCTGCCGCCCATCAGGTTGCGGTTCAGGCGCACCACGCCGCCGCGCGAGATCACGTTGCCGAAGACGTCGGCATGCACCGTGATGCTCTCGCCCTCGACCACGCGGTTTTCCTGCACCTCGCCGAATTCCTCGTAGTCGCCCTCCAGCTGCAGGTTGCCGGTGGTCCTGGCGCTGACGCCGTCGCGGCTGACGATCTTGTCCCCTACCGAGACCCGGTTGCCTTCCACGTTCAGGAAGCCGTCCTGCAGCGCCACCACGAACTCGCCTTCGGCGATGCGGTCGACGACCGTGCCGGGGCCGCTCCAGTCGCCCAGGTCGAGATCGCGCGGCAGTTCGGGCGCGAGGGCGATGCCGGACAGGTCGAAGCCCGGCTCGCCCGGCACGCGCGCGAGCTTGCGCAGCAGGCGCGTGCCGCGCTGGACCTGGGGGAAGCGGTTCTGGAAGCTCATCAGGTCGAGCTTGCCGTTGGCGAGCTGGCGCGGAGCGTCGCTGCGGTGCAGCTCGTTCGAGACCTCGACCACGCGCGCATCCTCGCCCGGCCGCGCGGGCAAGCGGCGCGCCACCACGATGCGCCCGGCCGCGCTTGACGCGATCGCGCCCGCCACCGCCTCGAGATCGATGCCGAAGCGGATGCCCTTCATCCACATGTCGGCGATGAACTCGTCGATGTCGAGCCGGGCCGGCTGCTCGACGCCCTCGCCGTCCGGCAGGAATACCGGTTCGAAGTAGTACTCGGCCTGGCCGTCGGCGATCCTGGCGGCGCGGTAGAGCTGGCGGCGCGCCGGATCGAAAGGCAGGATGTCGTCGGCCAGGCGCACCAGGGTCTCGCCGCGCGCCCCGCTTACCGTGGGCGGCAATTCCGGACCGTGGCCGAACAGGGCCTTGGTCAGGACCGCGTAGTCGAGGCCCGAGAAATACCGGTTCCCGAGCAGGATGGCGTCGACCGCCGCCAGCAGGGCTGGGCCCAATGCGGCCACGTCGCAATAGATGCCGTCGGCCTGGCGGGCGATGCAGGACTCGGCGCCGGCGGGCTGCGCCTGGGCGCTGCTGGCTGCTGGGTTGGACACGGCACGTTCTCCCGATCTGCTAAGGTGTCCATACGATAGCATGTTGCGATACGTAAATAAACATATAGCAACTACATTTCCGAAAAGAAACCACGCAGGGGGGTGCGTGCCGTAAACGACGACGGCGCCCGCAGGCGCCGTCAAATGGGCCGCAGCGCTCAGCGGCGCCGCGCGTTCGGGTGCAGGTCGCGATTGGCTTCGTTGATCTGCCGCTTCAGTTCGTTGCGCTCGTCCGGCGTCATGCGGCCGCGGCGGCCGCCCTCTTCGCGCATGGAATCGCGCATCGCCTGTTCCTGGCGCATGCGGGCCTCGTCGCGCATTTCCTGGGCCCGCGGATCGTAGCGCGGATCCTGGGCGCGCATCTCGTAGCGCTCGCGCATCGTCTGCTGCTGCATGTCGTCGCGCCGCGGGCCGCGGTCCTGGCCGGCCGCCATGGCGCCGGCGGCGGTGCAGGCAAGCGCGAAAGCGACGACACCGTGCCTGACGAAACGCGCCAGCCGACCCTCGTTTGCTGCCTCGATTTTGGTATGCACGTTGTTCATGGTGTTCCTCTTCCGCGATGCCATATAAACAGATAAGCTGTGATTTCCACTTGCCGCCAGTGTATGTGCATACCGTCCGAGGAGTAAGCCTGATTGGGTAAAGTTTGTAACACAATGTAATGGCTGAGCTACATGGACGAGATGTCCAAGCGATAAGACGTTACCATAGCGACATGCTTCTGACAATTCTGGATTCCATATGAACGCGACGACCAACAATACGGGTGCTACCCCGACCAATAGCGCTACCGGCAACCAGGGCGGCCATTCCGCCAAGATCATGGTCGTCGACGACGACGTGCGCCTGCGCGACCTGCTGCGCCGCTACCTCACCGAGCAGGGCTTCCAGGTGGTGACCGCGGAGAGCGCGCCGGCCATGAACAAGCTGTGGCTGCGCGAGCGCTACGACCTCCTGGTGCTGGACCTGATGCTCCCGGGCGAAGACGGCCTGTCGATCTGCCGCCGCCTGCGCGGCGCCGGCGACCAGACCCCGATCATCATGCTGACCGCCAAGGGCGAGGACGTCGACCGCATCGTCGGCCTCGAGATGGGCGCCGACGACTACCTGCCCAAGCCTTTCAATCCGCGCGAACTGGTGGCCCGCATCGGCGCGGTCCTGCGCCGCAAGGGCCCGGACGAAATCCCGGGCGCGCCCAGCGAGACGCCGCAGACCTTCGAGTTCGGCGACTTCGTGCTCGACCTGGGCACGCGCACGCTCAAGAAGAACGGCGAAACGGTGCCCCTGACCACCGGCGAATTCTCGGTGCTCAAGGTGTTCGCGCGCCATGCGCGCCAGCCCCTCTCGCGCGAGAAACTGATGGAACTGGCCCGAGGCCGCGAATACGAAGTCTTCGACCGCTCGCTGGACGTGCAGATCTCGCGCCTGCGCAAGCTGATCGAGCCGGATCCTTCCAGCCCGCTGTACATCCAGACCGTCTGGGGCCTGGGCTACGTGTTCATCCCTGAAGGACAGCCGCGCTAGTGTTCGCTCCATTCTCGGCGGCGCACCGCGCCGCCCGCTTTGCCTGGTACCGGAGCGGCCTGTTCTGGCGGACCTTCCTGCTGATGTCGCTTCTCACCGCGGCCTCGATCGGGTCCTGGATCGGCATGCTCAACATGTTCCAGCGCGGCCCCCAGGTGCAGCAGACCGCCGAGCTGGTGGTGTCGGTGGTGACCCTCACCAAGGCCGCCTTGATCCACTCGGCGCCCGAGCAGCGCATCGAACTGCTGTTCGAACTGGCCTCGAGCGAAGGCATCCGCATCTTCACGCTGAACGAGGACGACGTCGTCGAGCCGGCGCCGGACAACAGCCTGATGCCGGACATCGCCGCCATGGTGCGCGAACGCCTCGGCAAGCAGACCCGCTTCTCCGCCGGCGTGAACGGGGTGCCGGGTTTCTACATCAGCTTCAACATCGACGAGGACGAATACTGGCTGATGCTCGAGCGCGAGCGCCTGGCCGGCCTGAGCCGGGTGCAGTGGCTCGGCTGGGCCACGCTGGTGGGCCTGCTGTCGCTGATCGGCGCCGCCTTCATTTCCTCGCTGGTCAACCGCCCCCTGGCGCGCCTGACGGCGGCCGCGCGCGCCATCGCCAAGGGCGAGCGCCCAAGCCCGCTGCCCGAGAAGGGCTCGCAGGAGATCATCGAGGCCAACCGCAGCTTCAACCAGATGGTCGAGGACCTGGCCCAGGTCGAGAAGGACCGCGCCGTGATCCTGGCCGGCATCTCGCACGACCTGCGCACGCCGCTGGCGCGCATGCAGCTCGAGATCGAGATGGCCAACCTGCCGCAGGATGCGCGCGAAGGCATGCAGTCGGACATCCAGCAGATGGACGCGATCATCGGCCAGTTCCTCGACTTCGCCAAGCCGACCGACGCCGCCACCTTCGTGGCGGTGAACCTGTCCGAGATGCTGGCCGAGGTCGGGCGCGAGGCAGGCCGCATCCGCGACCTGCGGGTGCAGGTCGACCTGATGCCGGGCGTGCACGTGATGGGCAACGCCACCGACCTGCGGCGCGTGGTCAACAACATCATCGAGAACGCCCGCAAGTACGGCAAGACCCCGGGCCAGGACTACACCGAGATCGCGATCGTGTTGCGGGTCAAGGCGACCGGCCACGGGCGGCGCGCCGTGATCGAGATCTGCGACCACGGGGTGGGCGTGCCGCAAGACCAGATCGACCAGCTGCTCAAGCCTTTCACGCGCCTGGACAGCGCGCGCGGCCAGGCCAACGGCGCCGGCCTGGGCCTGGCCATCGTCGAGCGCGTCCTGTCGCGCCACAACGCCGAGCTCACGGTGAGCAACCGCGAAGGCGGCGGCCTGCTGCTGCAACTGGCGCTGCCGCTGGCGGGGTAAGCGGCGCGTGGCTCAGCTGCTGGCCATCCTGCTGCGCAGCTTTGGGCGCAACCTGCTGGTGTTCGCGGCCATCGTGCTGGTGCTCGCCTCCGGGCACTGGCTGCGCGGCGAGTGGGCCAGCATCCAGCACATCGTCGCCGAACTCCCGGCGCTGCGGCAGGCGCAGGCCGGCTTCGACGGGCGCCGCGCCGCGCTGGCGCGCACAGCCGAGGAAGAGATGCGCCGGCTGTCCGGCGCCGGCTTGACGCAGCTCGACGCGCGCATTGCCGTCCTCGACGCCGAAATCGCGCAGCTCCAGCGCGCGCAGCAGGCCACGCCGGTGCTGGGCGCCGCGCTGGCAGGCCGCGACGCGCTGGCGCAACGCCTGGCCCGGTCGGCCCTGCGCGACCTGGAAATCGACGTGCGGCGCCAGCAGAAGGCGCACCTGGTGGCCCTGCGCGCGCGTCTCGATGCCCTTGCCAACCGGCAGGCTGCGCTGGACAGGCTGGAGCGGCTGCGGCGCGAACACGCCGCCGTGTACGCCACGCTGCGCGACAAGATGGCACGGCGCGCCCGGCTCGAGGCGGCCGCCGGTCCATGGGGCAGGCTGTTCTTCACCGGGTCCTATCGGGAGTTGCAGGCGCTCGACGCGCAGATCGGGCAGCTGCGGGCAAGGAACGAGACGGCGCACCGCGCATTCGTGGCCCAGCGCGCCCTGCTCGATGGACTGCCTTCGGTGAGCGCGCCCGGCGCCTTCCACCTCGACCGGCAAGCCCTCGACGCCGCCGCCGCGCCGCTGCGGGAACGGCTGCGCGAAGTAGAGCAGCTGGCGGGAACCAGCGGCGCCTGGCGCGCCTGGCAGGTGCTGCGGCCGCTGCTGCTGCCGGCGCTGGCGGTGCTGGTGGCATGGTGGCTGGTGCCGGCGGCAATGCGTGCCCTGTTCTACTTCGTGCTGGCGCCCCTGGCCGCGCGCCGGCCGCCGATCGTGATCGCCGCGCGCGGCCCGGGCCTGCCGGCTGCCCTTCCCGCCACGCCGCGCATTTCCGCCGTCTCGCAACGCGTGAGCCTGGCGCCGGGCGACGAGCTCTTGATCCGTCCGGACTACTGCCAGAGCCAGCCCGCGGGCGTGGCCATTGCCACCCGCCTGCTGTTCGACTGGCGCCGCCCGCTGAGCAGCCTGGCCGCCCGCCTGTGGATGCTCAAGCGCCTGCGCGCGGCGGCGCCGGCCGAGGTGGTGGTGTCGCCGACCGGCGATCCGCTGGACGAGGTCGCGCTGCTCGAACTCGCGCCCGGCGAGTCCTACGTGCTGCAGCCGCGCGGCCTGGTGGGAATGGTCCACCGGGCCGGCCGGCGGCCCGCCATCCGCAGCCACTGGCGCCTGGGAAGCCTGCATGCCTGGCTCACGCTGCAGCTGCGCTACCTGGCCTTCGAGGGTCCGGCGACGCTGGTGGTGAAGGGCTGCCGCGGCGTGCGCCTGGAAGGCGCCGGCGCCGGGCGCACGGTCAGCCAGGATGCGACCCTGGGCTTCAGCGCGCACGCGCGCTACACGACCGTGCGCGCCGAACCCTTCCTGCCCTACCTGCTGGGCAGGCAGGCCCTCCTGCAGGACAGCTTCGCCGGACCGGACGCCCGCTTCCTGTACGAGGAAGTGCCGCGCTCGGCCCAGGCGGGCCGGCGCCGCGGCAATCCCTTGGAAAGGCTGCTCGACGCCGGCCTGAAAGCCTTCGGAATCTAGGCTTTATGCTTCCTGACGGAACAGCGGCGGCAGCACCGGCCTGGCCAGCCCCGCCCGGCCGCCGAAGGTGGCGGCCATGTCGTAGCGCAGGCCGGCCGCTTCCCAGCGCCGCAGGAATTCCTCGATCACGTCCGGATGGCTGCCCAGGTGCAGGCGCACGTAGGGCACCGGCGCGGTCTGGTTGAACAGCGAGGCCGAGACCAGGGTGCCGGTGGCGAAGAACAGGTCGTCGCGGAAGCGGTCGATGCCGCCGTCGGTGGTCTGGTAGACCCGCGGGATCTCGATCAGCATGTACGAGGTCGAGGGACCGACGCATAGCGCGGAATCAATCCATCCCATGCGCTCCTTCAGGCGCGCGCGCACCAGTTCCTTCTGGCGGGTGTAGAACAGGCCGGTCTCGATGGTCCAGTCGGCCGCCTCCGGCGTGGCCAGCCAGGCGCACATCAGCTCCGCGTTGTGGGTATTGGTGTGGTAGCGGTTGATCCAGGATTCGCGGCTCAAGCGGCGCAGCATCGTCGGCGAGGTGGTGATGGCCGCCACGCCCATGGTGTTGCAGGAGAACTGCTTGCCGAAGGGACGGGTCGCGACCCAGCGCTCGAACATGCCGGAGCGTACCAGTTCGTTGTCGCCGTCGTTGCGGTCGAAGGCGTCGAGCAGCGCCTTCAGGTGGTTGACGACCGGCGCGCGCGGGTCATGCACGCAGTAATAGGCGTCGTCGAGCAGCAGGAACCCGCCCTGGGCCGCGCACAGTTCCAGCAGGTAGCCGCTCACCTCCACCGGCCACTGCATGCCGGTCGGGTTGTGCTGCGGGTTGGTCACGGCCATCGCGATGTGGCGGCTGCCGTCGGCGACGGTCTCGCGCACGATGGCATCCCATTGGCGCAGGTCCGGCAGCCAGCCGTTCTTCGGGCCCAGGGGCAGGAACACGACCTCGAAGCCGACGTCCTTGAAGATGCCGCGATAGTCCCAGCTCGGTGTCGGCACCAGGGCCACCGGGGTCTTGCCGGGGAATGCTTGCCGGGCGTGGCGCAGCGCCACCTTGGCCATGTCGTACATGGCCATCCGGGTGGTCATCGCCAGGCAGCCGACGTCGATGTCGAGGCCGGCTGCCGGCTTGCGGGCAGTGAGATGGTGCTCGCTGACGATCAGGCGGCGCATGAAGTTGCGGTGGCGCTGGATGCCGTAGCCGGATTCGGCATAGCCCATGTCGCCGCGCTGGAACTGGAAGGCGTTGATGAACTCCAAAAATTTCGGGCTCACGCCGTTCCAATGTTCGCCCTTGACGGCATACAGGGCCGGGCCGTGCGGCGCCCCGGCCTGCATGTACTCGTGGTACAGCACCTGCTCCGGCGAGCACTGGCGCATCTCTTCCGAGTCGTTCTGCAGGTGTTCGGCGGCGGCCTGGATGTGGCTGCGCAGGTGCGGCGTCCAGGTCGGGACCGTGGGACGTTCGAGGGCTTGATTCAGCTGTGTCATCAGGATGTCTCTCACTATTAACTTGGCGGAAAGCTTGTAGTTTTGCCATGTGGCAACAACACAAGCTCCGCGCAGTCTAATGAGTTGCCCTGGACGCGGTCGCACGATTGATCAGGCAGTTCGCGCTCCATGCAGGCGGCATGAAATACGCTCTTCTAGGCGCCTTTCAGGCTTGCCAGGGCCTGTGCAATGCCGGGGTAGCGGAAGGCGAAGCCTTCCCGCTGCAGCCGGCGCGGCAGCACGCGCTGCCCTTCCAGCAGCAGGTCGGATTGCTCGCCCAGCATCAGGCGCAGCGGCCAGCCCGGCGTCGGCATGAAGCTGGGACGGCGCCAGATGCGCGCCGCCGCCTGGCTGAACTGGGCCTGGGTGACGCATTCGGGCGCCGTGAAATTGCTGGCCCCGACAGTCCCCGGCCTGGGGTCCGCGAGCGCGTGGCGCCAGCGGTGCGCGATGCCGCCCACGACGTCGGCCACGTGGATCCACGACAGCCACTGCCGCCCGCTTCCCAGCCGGCCGCCCAGGCCGAGCAGGATCGGCAGCAGCATCATGGGCAGCGCCCCGCCCCGGCCCACGACCAGGCCGAAACGCATGCATTCCACCTGCACGCCGTACTGCGCGGCCCTGGCGGCCGCCTCCTCCCATTCGCGGCACAGGTCCGACATGAAGACCGGCTGCGGCGAGGAGGATTCGTCGAGCGCCGTGTCGTCGCCGATGCGCTGGATGCCGTAGTAGCCGATGGCCGATGCATTCAGCAGCAGGAAAGGCGTGTGCTCGGCGCGCGCGATCCAGTCCACCAGGTGCCGCGTCAGGCCAATGCGGCTGCGCCGCAGCGCCTCCTTGCGCGCTTGCGACCAGCGCGCGCCCAGGATGCGCGCGCCGGCCAGGTTGACCACGATGTCGATCCGGGTCTGCGGCGGCAGCGCGTCCATCGATCCGACGCAGCTGACCTTGCCTTCGAACAGCCGCGCCGCCGCTTCCGGCTCCCGGCTCAAGGCGAACACCGTGTGGCCGTCCTGCAGCAAGGCCTGCACCAGGTGCTGGCCGACGAAGCCGGTGGCGCCGGTGACGAGGACGCTGCGCTTGTGGGTGTCGAAGGACACGGCGGGCGCATCGATGCCGCCGTGGCCGCGCGCCGCCGCGATCACGTCGCCCAATCCCGCCAGGTTCCGTACGGTGGATGTCATGGCTGCTCCTTGTTGTCGGGTGAGAGGAAGCGGGCGACCTTGCCGCCCATCTTGAGGAAGCGCTGCAGCGTTTGCGGCGGCAGGTGCCGGTAATCCTCGAAGCTGGCGCTGAGCATCTCGAGGAACTCGAGCACGACCTGCATGCGTGCCAACGTGGCGGCGTCCAGGCCGGCGTCCTCCTCCCCTTCGATGGCGCACTCGCGCAGCACGCTCAGGGTCGGGTCGATCTCGCGGCGCTTGCGCTCTTCCAGGATGACCCGGAAGATTTCCCACACGTCCTGCAAGGCCTGGAAGTGGTCGCGCCGGTCGCCCAGCACGTGCGACACCCGCACCAGCTTCCAGCTCTGCAACTCCTTCAGGCTGTTACTGACGTTGGAGCGGGCCACACCCAGGGTCTCGACGATGTCGTCGGCGGTGAGCGGGCGCTCCGACAGGTAGAGCAGCGCGTGGATCTGGGCGACGGTACGGTTGACGCCCCAGCGGGTGCCCATCTCTCCCCAGTGGAGGACGAATTTCTGCGCGGTCGGGCTGAGGCTCATGATTTTCCTTTATTTCTGTGATTACAGAAATTAAAGAACAAAATGAAGAAAAGTGCAAGCGCTGTCCGCGCCGGCAAGTGATCGGTGAAGGCAAGGCGGCCCCATTCGCTATACTGTCGGCTTTCGACTTTCGCGAGCCCGCCATGACCGCAACTACCGCCCTCTCCTACCGTGATGTGGAACTGGCCGCCGAACGCCTGGCTGGCGCCGCGCACCGCACGCCGGTGCTGACCTCGAGCACGGCCGACAAGTTGTCCGGCGGCACGTTGTTCTTCAAGTGCGAGAACTACCAGCGCATGGGCGCCTTCAAATTCCGCGGCGCCTTTAATGCCATCGCGAAGTTCGACGATGCCCAGCGCGCCGCTGGCGTGCTGACCTTTTCGTCAGGCAACCATGCACAGGCGATCGCCCTGTCGGCGAAGCTGGCAGGCATCCGGTCGACCATCATCATGCCGCAAGACGCGCCGGCGCTGAAAGTGAAGGCCACCAAGGAATACGGCGGCGAAGTCATCACCTACGACCGCTATACCGAGAACCGCGAAGAGATCGGCCGGCGCCTGTCGGAAGAACGCGGCATGACCCTGATTCCGCCCTATGACCATCCGGACGTGATCGCCGGCCAGGGCACGGCCGCGAAGGAACTGTTCGAGGAAGTCGGCCCGCTCGACGTGCTGCTGGTCTGCCTGGGCGGCGGCGGCCTGCTGGCCGGCTGCGCGCTGGCGGCGCGCGCGCTGGCGCCGGATTGCAAGGTGATCGGCGTCGAGCCGGAAGCCGGCAACGACGGCCAGCAGTCGCTGCGCAAGGGAGAGATCGTGCACATCGCGGTGCCCAAGACCATCGCCGACGGCGCCATGGTGACCCATATCGGCGAGCACAACTTCGAGGTGATCCGCCGCGCGGTGGACGACATCGTCACCGTCAGCGACGCCCAACTGGTGCAGACCATGGCCTTCTTTGCCGAGCGCATGAAGATGATCGTCGAGCCGACCGGCTGCCTGGCGGCGGCCGCGGCCCTGCACGGCGTGGTCGACGTGCGCGGCGAGCGCGTGGGCATCCTGATCAGCGGCGGCAACGTCGACCTGTCGCGCTTCGCGGAACTGATGCAGACCCTGGAGGCCTGAGACGCCGTACGGATGAGAGATTCTTGGGCGCAGTGCGCGCACAGGTGAGGCAGCGAACAGAGCATTGCAAGATCGACATCGACAATGGTGGCTCGAACAAAGGAGCCGACCATGAAGCGTCATCTCTGCCTCAGTATCCTCGTCGCGGCGCTGGCCGCGTCCGGCGCCCAGGCGGGCGCGAACATCGTCAAGTGCGTGGACGGCGACGGCCGCGTCACCCTCACCGACCAGGCTTGCGAACACGGCGCGACCATGGTGCGCCTGGCCAGTATGCCTGCCGACGAAGGCGTCACGCGCGCCGCGCCCTATCCCTTGATCACCGAGCGCGGCGTGCTGCCGCCAGCGCCGGCCGCGCAGCGCCGCCAGCCGGCCCAGCGCGCGAAGGCCAAGCCGCTGATGCGCGACGTGGTCACGCTCAAGGCGGCGCGGGCGCAATTCCTGTTGATGGATGCGGCGGGGGCCTCGAAGCACACCCTGGCCACGCTGGATTGAGTGCTCGCGGCTGCTCGACTGAACGTCAGGTTGGGTTCCCGCCTGCGCGGGAACGACGTCTCGAGTGTGGCGATCGGAAAAGCTGCATAGGATCCGTACCGTTAGCACGTCGCTCCAGCGCAGGCGGCAGCCCAGTTTTCCGCACTGAGCCGATCACAGCTCAATGCAAATCATGCAGCCGCGTCACGCTCGCCAGGTGCGGCGGCGCTGGCGACTCCAGCATGCGCAGTACTTCCAGCACCTCCGGATGGGTGATGAAATCGGCGGCCGACCTGGCCTGCAGCAGGCGCTCCGGCGACTGCGAGCGCGACACCGCCCAGCCCTGCACGTAATCCACGCCGATCTCCGCCAACGTCTGCACGGTGGCCGCGTCTTCCGCCCATTCCGCGATCGTCTTCATGCCCAGGTTGCCCGCCAGGCTGACGATCGCCTCGACGATCGCCACATTGGCCGGGTGGGCGTTGATGTTGACGATGAAATTGCCGTCGATTTTCAGCACGTCGGCCGGCAGTTCCTTCAGGTAGGAGAACGAGGTGTAGCCGGCGCCGAAGTCGTCCAGCGCCACCTTCACGCCGAAACTGCGCACCTGGTCGATGAAGCGGCGCGTGTTGTCGAGGTCGTGCAGGGCGACGCTTTCGGTGATCTCCAGGCACAGGCGGCTGGCGACGTGCACGTAGCGCCCCAGGATGTCGAAGGTGTCCTGCACGAAGCGCTCGTCGTTGAGCGAAGCGCCCGACAGGTTCATGCAGACGAAGCGGGTATTGTTCAGCTGCTCGGCATGCTCGGCGATCCAGGCCAGGGTGGTGTTCAGCACCCAGCGGTCGATCATGCTGGCGCGGCCGCTCTTCTCGGCCGCCGAGATCACCGCCCCGGCCGGCACCACGCGGCCGTCCGGCTCGCGCATGCGCAGCAGCACTTCGAAGTTCAGCGATTCACGCGGGCCGCGCAGGGACATGATCGGCTGCATCTCGAGCAGCAGGCCCTCGGTGGCCTGCGGGCCGGACAGGCGCGCCACCATGTCCAGCTCGGCCGCGCGCTGGCGGAAGGCGTCGGCGCCGCGCTCGTACACCACCAGGCCGTCGCCGGCTCCCAGCTTGGCTTCGCGGCAGGCGCGGTCGGCGGTCGAGACGGCGTCCTTCATGGCGATGCCCGGCACCACCTCGATCAGGCCGACCGAGCCGCGCACATGGAAGGCCTTGTCGCCGACCCTGTAAGGCGTGTTGCCCAGGCGGTCGACGATGCCGCGGCAGATGATCGAGGCCAGCGGGATGGCCGTCTCCGGCATCAGGATCACGAACTCGTCGCCGCCCACCCGGCCGATCTGCTGGCCGCCGGCCAGCATGGTGGCCATGCGCTCGCAGACCTGCTTGAGCACTTCGTCGCCGGCGGCGTGGCCGAACAGGTCGTTGATCAGCTTGAAGCGGTCGAGGTCGACGTAGGCCAGGGCCATCGGCTTGCCGGCCGCCAGGCCGCCCGCGGCCAGCGCGAATTCGCGCTCGATGCCGCGACGGTTGAAGACCTTGGTCAGCGGATCGTTGTTGGCCATGAACTGCAGTTGCTCGGTGGCCTTGTGCTTTTCGGTGGTGTCCTGCAGCACGCCCTCGATGCGCGAGCGCGCCAGCGTGGCGCTCACCAGGAAGCGCTGGGCGCCGTCGCGGCTGGTCAGTTCCATCTCGGCCTCGGCCTTGGCGTGCACGCCCTCGTGCAGTTCGGTCCAGGTGCTTTCGGTGAAGAACTGGCGCCACGCGGTGCGGCCCGGCACGAAGCTGGCGATGCCCAGCATTTTCCGCAGCGCCGGGTTGACGCTCAGGAAGTGGCCATGCATGTCGAGCGTGAACAGGCCCACCGGCATGGCCTGGTAGGCATGTTCGAGTTCCTGCTGCGCCGCTTCGCGCTGCTCGGTCTCGACCCGCATCTGCTCGGCCACGGCCAGCGCCGCCAGCAGGCTCGACGCGAGCGCGGCGGTGACGCTGTTGATGATGCCCAGCAGTTCGCGCATGCCGAGCGCGGCTGAGGCGACCTCGGCGATGGTCGCCAGGAAGCTGACGGCGAAGGAAGCGGCGAACCAGGAGGCGACCCGGTTGCGCGACTCCGCGATAATCTTGAACAGGCCCACCGTCATCACCGAGAAGCAGCACACCGTGATGCCCCACAGCAGCGGCAAGTACATGCCATAGGGTAGGAACATGGCGGCCGCCAGCATCGGCATGCACAGCCACTGCATGATGCGGAACGGCAGCACATAGCGCAGCGCGGCGATGTTTTCCTTCAGCAGGGCCTGGTACAGCGTGAGCGTGGCGATACCGTACAGCGTGATCGCCACCGAGCGGCTGCGCAGCAGCCACTCCGACGGAATGGTCTGGCCGAGCCACTGGATATCCCAGCCGGCCGACAGCGCGGCCACCCGCAGGTTGAGCACCAGCCAGCCGGCGAAAAGCACGTACAAGGGTTGGCGGTTGATCAGGGCGGTGATCAGGATGAACAGGGCCAGCACGATCATGCCGCCGTCGAGCAGGCCCGATTTGCGGTGGTACTGCTCGACCGAGAGCTGGTACTGCTCGGCCGGCCACTGCAGGACCGACAGGCGCGCCGGGCCCGCGAAATCGGCGCGGCACAGCAGTTCCGGCGGCAGCGGGTCGAGGCTCAGGGCAAAACCGGCTTTCGACGCTTCGATGGCTCCTTGGCCGGCGCCGCGAGTGGCGCTGCCGAGCGGCGCCAGGGTGGCGGCGTTCCAGCAGGCCACGTCGAGCGCGTGGCGCGAGGGGAACTCGACCACCTGGGCGCCGGCGCGCGGCATCGGCTCGAAGGCGAACCAGACCGGGGCTTCGGACAGGTGGGTGTCATGCGCGCTCACCAGGCTGGAGGCGCGCGCCCGCGCCAGCGCCGCGCCCGGGTCCAGGGCGGTCTCTTCCTGGACCGTGACGTGCATCGACAGCGGCACGTCGCCGCTGGTGCGGTACTGGTCGTGCCAAAACAGCAGGGCGACGAGGGAGACCAAGCCGATCCCGAGCGGGATCAGGTAATACGAAAACAGTTTCAACACCCGCTCCACCACCGCGTGCGCGGCGGCCAGGAGCGAAGAACGACGTTGGGGTGTTGGGATGGGCATAGGCTGGATCTGTGCGAATCAATGCTGCGCCGGAGCCGAGGCAGCGTCAAGTCGCAAGGATACAGCTTTAGGGTAATGCCGTCATGCAATATATGCTCAGCAAATAGCGAATTGGCGCGTATGCAACGTCAAATCCGTCACTTTTGCCACCCGGGTCTTGGCCAGCGCCGGCGGTGTGGCGGGGCCGACATCGATGTCCGGATGCTGCGTGTCGAAGAAGAATTTGGACAGCGGGTGACGGGCATCGCGGTAGCGCTGTTCGAAACTGGCGATCTCGAAGGCCATCACGCGGTGCGGGAGATTGCCGACGTGGCGCAGCGGCACGGCGCCCTGCTCCGGGAACACGTCGCTGAACAGCAACTGCTCGTACTGGCGGTCCACCGGTGGGCGGCCGGTCGCGACCGAATAGTCGATGGCGTTGTCTTCGCAATACATGAAACAGGCCTTGATCAGTGCCATCTTGACCACACGGCCGGTGCGGCCTTCGTCGATGCCGAGGCGGGTCGCCTCAACCAGGCGGCGGCCCTGCAGCCAGGACGGCAGCACGACCGATTCCTCGACGCCGAGCGGACGGAACAGGTTGGTACGGATGCGGGTGCTGCCGATCGGCGAGCCGTCCAGCTTGGACTCGGCCAGCAGCACGATGGTGTCGTCCTCGTAGTCGGCCGCCTCGGGCAGAGCCAGCGAGCGTGCGAAGTCCGGGACGTGGCGGGCATAGGCCGCATGACGGATCTTCACGGCCTTGAGCAGATCCGCCTCGGTTTCCACCCGGCGAATGGTGAAGGGCAGGCGCTCGATGGCGCGCCCGGCAGCGCGGGCCTCGCGGGTGGCGCGCGCCGCATCGGCGGGATGGGAAACGACGGGGTCGAACAGCGACATGGAACACTACTCCGGATTGAATTTATGAAACGAAACTTGCCTGAATCAAATTATCAATCCGCTCAGCAAATTTTCAATTGTTGAGCTGAAGCACTTTTTCCCCTCTGTTTGTCCTACGCGATTGAAAGATTACTCCGATTGGTTTGCAAGATTAGTCCTACATGAAAGCACACTCGTACTTGACAATGTCCTCACATCGACCAACAGTCGCCTTAGCTTCGCGCCACCCGGTTGGCGGTAGACTGTGCTTACATCATGCGTGCCGTACCTGATACCCGGATCGATCCGCCCGGCTCGGGACCGATCTCGGCGAACAGGCGCGAGCGCATGCCCATGTCCTCGCCCTGCACCACCTCGATGCGTCCGCCGTGGGGCCAGCCGATGTCGCGCAGGTAGCCGGCAAAGGCGGCGGTGCCGGCCCCGGTCGCCGGATCTTCCAGGACGCCGCCGGAGGCGAAGGGGTTACGCGTATGGAACAGCTGTGGCGTTGCCGCCCAGGCGAAGACCACCGTCACCAGGCCGTGTTCCTGCATCAAGCGCCGGCCGGCATCGAGCTCGTAGGCCATGCGCGCCAGCGCGGCGCGGCTGTTCAGCGCCAGCACCAGGTGGTCGGCGCCGCCGTGGGCCAGGGCCGGCGGGATGCGCTCGTCGAGGTCGGCGCGGGTGTAGCCGAACAGCGCAAGGGCAGCGTCGACCAGCGCGCCAGGGGCCGGGCTGCTGCGGGTGGGCGGCGACTGCAGGCTGGCGGCCACCTGCGCGCCCTCCACCCTTCCCTCGACCGAAATGGTGGCCGCGTTCAGCGCCAAGTCGTAGCGGCCGTCGCCGAAGCGGCGCGCCAGCGCGGCTCCCAGCGCGATGGTGGCGTGGCCGCAGAACGGCACTTCCGACTCGGGCGAAAAATAGCGCACGCGCCAGGCCGCGCTCGCGCCGGCAGCCACCGGGGCGGCGAAGGCGGTCTCGGAAAAGCCGATGGCGTGCGCCAGCGACTGCATGTCGGACGCCGGAGGCAGCGCGTCGCCGATCCAGACGCCGGCCGGATTGCCTCCCGCGTCGCCGTCGGAGAAGGCGGCAATGCGGAGGATGTCGGATTCATTCATGGCAGTCTCTTTCTTGTGCTTGAGCGACCGCCATGATAATCCCTCAGGGACTGCCCTGCTGCATGGCCGCGGCCATCTCCTCGGGCGAGACGTCGCGGATGTGGGTGGCCATCGACCAGCGGTGTCCGAAGGGGTCTTCGACCACACCGTAGCGGTCGCCCCAGAACATGTCGGCCGGCGCCATGCGCGCGATCGCGCCCGCCTCCACCGCCCGCTCGAAGGCGCGGTCGACGTCCGGCAGCGACAGGTGGATGGTGACCGGCGTACCGCCCAGCGCCGCGGGGCCGCTGGCGTCCCAGTCGGGAAATTCGTCCTGCAGCATCAGCATCGAGTCGCCGATGCGCACGCTGGCGTGGGCCAGCTTGCCGCCCGGTCCGGGCAGGCGCATGACTTCGACCGCGCCGAAGGCGCGCTGGTAGAACGCGATGGCGTCGGCGGCGCCGGCGCAGACCAGGTGGGGCGTGATGGTATGCATGCCGTCTTCGACGGGCTTGACGGTGTTCTCTAGCGTACTCATGGGGGTCTCCTCGGTTTTGGACAAGCGTACAGACACTAGCGCCGGACGAAGGTTCTGGCCATCCCTAAAAAGCTTGACCCGGAGCCATGCCGAGCCGCGATCTATCCGGAGCTGCCGGCGCGGGTGCCGCTGCACTCGAACGCGGCCGGCGAGATCGACGGCTGGGGCGAGCGCCACACCCTGCTGATCCACTCGGCCTTCATGGCGGGACTGGCAACGCTCTGGCTGGTGCTGCCGAAGATATCGCCGCAGCGCTTTGCCGCCGAATCCTTCGAGGCCACCTGGTGGTTCAGCGGCATGGCCATGGTCGCGCTGATGGCCTACCTGCAGTACGTGCACTTGTGGGCGGCACCGACCAGGGACTTCCCGATGGACCGTGCGGTGATCGGCGGCATCGGCCTGTTCTTCGCCCTGGTCGGCAAGGTCATGGGCAAGGTGCGCCGCAACTTCTGCCCAGGCATGGAAGTGACTATTCGTCGAGCTCCGGATAGTGGCGGAAGATGCCGTTCTGGTTGAACGGGATGCGGCGCGGCGAGGCCAGGTAGGCCGCGATGTTGGGCCGCGCCGCCACGCGGTCGCGCAGCGCGCCCAGCGCCGGATACTCGCCCTCCAGGCGCTTCATGGCGTTCGGGAAGGCGTAGCGCAGGCCCTCGATGACCTGGAACAGCGACAGGTCGGCATAGGTCGGCTTGTCGCCCACCAGCCAGTCGCGCGGCTCGGGGTTGCTGAGCAGGCGCGAGAAATAGCCGAAGAACTTCGGCAGGCGCGTCTCGATGAAGTCGGCGGCGCGCCGCTGCGCTTCCGGTTTCTGGTCTTCGTAGTAGAGCGAGGTGGCGATCGGGTGGTGGGTATCGTGGATCTCGGCGACCAGGTCGGCGATGGTCAGCTGCAACTGATGGGTCCACAGCCGCCCCGGGTCGGAGCGCGGCGCCAGCGCGTGCTGCTCGCCCAGGTAGAGCAGGATGTTGGCCACCTGCCCGATGGTCAGCTCGCCGGCGCGCAGGAAAGGCGGCGCGAACGAGGGACGGGTTTCGGTCTCGAGCGCCGACAGCAACAGGTCCATGCCGCCTTCGCGGCGCGCCACGTCCACGTATTCGGCTCCCGCCTCTTCCAGCGCGAGCCGGACGAATTCGCCGCGCCCCTGGATACCCGGCCAGTAAAAAAGTTCATACGCCATCTCGCACCTCCGCTCTGGTTCGGTCTGGCGCAATTATCGATGATGAATCGGAAGCGTGTCGCCGCACAAACATGGTAATCTTGTGTTGCCTGTCAGGCGACAACAAGAAGTCGCAAAAACGAAGAATAAGCAAGACGAACCACGAGAGAGAGAGAGACAACATGAACGCAACCCGTCCCAGCGGTTTCATTCACCTTCCCGACGTTTCTCCGCATTACCACTGCACGAGTTAGCCTCCCGGCAGATTGCATGGCAGAATGTCATTTCTGCGATGCAAGCCCGTTGATATGTTCGGGCGCTTGGAAAACCGTCGCGAGCGGCAGCAATCGTGGTCGAGAAGCGCAGCTGTACTGAAGTACAGCGAGCATCGCAGACCGCCAGTGCAACGCGCAGCAGGTTTTCAAAGTGCCCGAGGCGGGCATCAAAGATAAAGACAGGCGCCGCCGTGGCGCCCGCAACTTTACGCCGACTGGAGCGCTCACATGATTTTCGCTCACCTGACCAAGAGTTGGATCGCACGCCGCCGCCAGTATTCGCCTGCGTCCTGGATGCTGAGCATCGCGCGCAGCCTGCGCGTACTGCGCTACTGGCGCGAGCACCAGGCCCTGTGCCGGCTCGACCTGGTGCGCCGTTTCGTCGCGGCCGCGCCCAACGACGACCTGTTCCACCACCTGAGCCACCGCAGCTACCTGTCGCGCGACCTGAGCGCGCGCGAGCGCGTGCAGTGCGTGCTGTCGCACTACCGTTTCGAGGACGCCGCCTTCGGCAATGCCTACCACCAGGCCGTCTACGGCGGCGGCGGGCTCACGCTGTGGCAGCACACGGATGAAAGCGGCGGGCACAACTTCGTGCTGCGCCTCGAAATGGCGCCGCGCCACGACGCCGAGGGCGACCTCACGATCTCGCTGGTCGCCGACGGCAAGTACCTGCACCGCCTGTCCTATACGTGGATCGACGGCCAGTTGGCGGGCAGCGACCTGCCGACCGTGCCCTTCGTCACCCGCAACCAGGGCCGCTGGCTTGATTCCGGCGCCGCCTTCGACGCGTTCGAAAAAGCCTTCCCCAACAACTCCCCAAGCTTCTTCTGCTTCGCCGCGATGCAGGGCCTGGCGCAGGCCCTGGGCATCGACCAGGTCGTGGCCATCAAGTGCACCTCGCACATCGCTTACGACCCGCTCGACGTGAAGCACTTCGAGAACGCCTACGACGGCTTCTGGAAAATCCTCGGCGGGGTCGAGATGCCGGGCCGCAGCTACCTGATCCGCCTGCCCTTCTACCTCAAACCCTTGGCCGACATGCCGTCCAAGCACCGCAAGCGCGCCGCCCAACGCCGCGAATTCTGGCGCGCCATCGGCGACTCCACCCGCAGCACGGTGCTGCGCCACATGGCGCCGGCCGTCGCCAGCCAGGTCCAAGCGGTCAGCTCCCCGGCTGTCGCGGAGGCATAGCCCAAGCCTGCCTGCTTGCCACTTTCGCCACGCCCGCCCGGGTCCGTGGTACACTCCCGCTTCGCTAGGGGTCCTGGCACGCGCGACAAGCGCGCTGCCGGGTGAGAGATACCCTTCGTACCTGATCTGGATAATGCCAGCGAAGGAAAGCGCAACGCAGTTCCCATCCTTGTTTGCCCTTCCCCCACGTTGGCTCCGGCTTTTTCATTGAAAGCAGCGCGCCATGTTCGACGTGGCGCGCGAAGACGAGCAAACCATGACATCCACGCTGAAGTATTCCCTGATTGCCTGCGCCATCCTGCAGGCCTTCTCCACCACCGCATCCGCGCAAGAGCTGGACGGCGTCGCCTCGGTGGTCGTCACCGGCAGCCGCTGGGTCGCCAGCGACCGCGCCAGCATCGGCGGCTTTACCGACGCCCCGCTGCTCGACACCCCGGCATCGATCACCGCGATCGACCGCAGCAAGATGCTCGACCT
The DNA here is from genome assembly GCF_046293535.1 of Massilia sp. NCBI lineage: Bacteria > Pseudomonadati > Pseudomonadota > Betaproteobacteria > Burkholderiales > Oxalobacteraceae > Massilia > Massilia sp. Next base: position 90,468 of record NZ_JBKBOV010000012.1, read on the forward strand.
GTCGATCCGCAACGTGACCGACGCGGCGCGCTACGACGCCTCGGTGGGCGACGCCTACAACGCGGTCGGCTACGCCGAGCAGTTCTCGATCCGCGGCTTCGCCCTCGACAACGCCACCAGCTACCGCAAGGACGGCATCGCGATCTCCGCCGACACCCAGATTCCGCTGGAGAACAAGGAACGCATCGAAGTGCTGCGCGGCCTGGCCGGCCTGCAGGCCGGCGTCGCGGCGCCGGGCGGCATGGTCAACTTCGTCACCAAGCGCCCGACCAATGCGCCGCTGCGCTCGGCGCTGGTGGAAGTGAGCGAACGCGGCACCGTGCACGGCTCGATCGACCTGGGCGGCCGTTTCGAGGACCGCCGCTTCGGCTATCGCATCAATGCCGCAGCCGAGGACCTGAAGTCCTACGTGCGCGGCGCAGACGGCGAACGCCAGTTCGTCTCCGCCGCCTTCGACTGGCAGATCAGCCCGGACGCCCTGCTGCAATTGGATCTCGACCACCAGCACAAGGCGCAGATCACGGCGCCGGGCTACCAGCTGCTGCGCAACGAAGCCTTGCCGACCGGGGTATCGGCCAAGACCCTGCTGAACGACCAGCCCTGGACCAGGCCGGTGGAGACCGACAGCAGCAACCTGGGCCTGCGCTTCGAGTACCGTTTCAATCCGGACTGGACGGCCACCGTCAACGCCAACAAGCACTGGTTCAAGCGCGACGACTACACCGCCTTCCCCTATGGCTGCAGCAACGAGGGCGATGGCTTCTATCCGGGCTACTGCTCGAACGGCGACTACGACGTGTATGACTACCAGAGCGTGGGCGAGCGCCGGACGCCGTGGGGCCTGCAGGCCAAGCTGCAGGGCCGCTTCGCGACGGGCGCCGTGCGCCACCAGCTGACCGTGGGCGCCGCCCTGTCCGAGCGCCACGACAGCTTCGGCGAATACGTCTACGACTACGCCGGCTACAGCAACATCTGGAACAACCAGGCCGTCGATCCGGCCCCGGGCAATCCGCGTACCGGCCCGGTGATGGAGCGCCGCAGCGACCGCGAGAGCGCGCTGTTCGTGCAGGACGTGGCCACGCTGTCGGACAAGCTCACGCTGCACACCGGCCTGCGCTGGGTAAAGCTCAAGCGTGACGAGTTGGCCGAGATCGAGCAGGGCTGGGTGCATGCCGACGATTCCTTCGTCCTGCCGAGCGTCGCCCTGGTCTACAAGCCGGCGCGCGACTGGAGCGTCTACGGCTCGCTGAGCCACGGCCTGCAGCACGGCGGCATCGCCGAGATGGGCACCGCCAACGAAGCCAGCGTACTGCCGCCGAGCCGATCGAAGCAGGTCGAAGTGGGTGTCAAGGGCGCGATCAACAATGCGGTGATGCTGTCGGCCGCCGCCTTCGACATTCGCCAGGGCCTGGAGTACGTCAACGGCGCCAACCTGTTCGTGCGCGCCGGCCAGCAACGCCACCGCGGCCTCGAGCTGGCGGCCCAGGGCAAGCTGAACGCCGACCTGAACTACAGCCTGTCCCTGATGGCGCTCGACGCCGAACAGACCGGCACCGGCGACCTTGATGTCGAAGGCAAGCGTGTGACCAACGTGCCGGAATTCCGTTCGACGGCCTGGGTGGAATATGCGGTGCCGGCGCTGCGCGGCCTGAAGGTGGATGCGACCTGGCAGTACTCGGGCAGCAAGGCTTTCGACCCGGCCAACCGCGCCATCGTCCCGGGCTACCATGTGGCTGCGCTGGGCGCCTCGTACGCTCTGCGCGTGGGCGGCATGCACACCATCCTGCGCGCCCGCGTGGACAATGTGTTCGACAAGTTCTACTGGCGCGACGTGACGCAGTCGCTCGGCGGCTACCTGCTGCCGGGCGCGCCGCGTACGTTCAGGGTGTCGGCGCAGTTCGACTTCTGATCAGGCTTTTCGTAGGGTGGACGGCGGAGCCGTGCACCCTACAGGCGTCTTCAGTCGGCCAGCTCGGCCAGCTTGCCCAAGCAGCGCCGCTGGAACCCGTCCAACCCCTTGGTGACGAAGCTGTCCTCCGGCTCGATCACCGCTGCGTCGAGCAGCAGGCGCAGCTTGGCAATGCGGTCGCCCTGGGCGAGCGCCTGGGCCAGGTGCGGCCCGTCCGGGTCGCCGGCCCAGGCGATCGCCTCGACCACGTCGGCCGGGAAGTCCCAGTGCCGGGCGATCACCGCCGACAGCTGGCGGCTGGCCTCGAACAGTTCGATCCCGAAGGTCCCGGAACCCGGCACCTTGCCCTGGCAGGCCCGGTCGGCCACCTGGAACGCGACCTGCAGACCCACGTTCTGCATCAGGCCGGCCAGGTAGGATTCGAACACGCCGGCGGCCAAGCCCGGCGCCATCACGCTGGCCGCAAAGGCGCAGCGTTCGGAGTGGCGCCAGACGTTCGGGGCCACCTGGCGGGCGACGCCCTGCACCTTCACCCGGATCAGCGGGCGCATCGCGATGCGCGCCAACAGCATGCGCAGGCCGTTCAGGCCGAGCATCGTCACCGCGCCGTCGAGGGTCTCGATCGGCTTGGCCGGCCGGTAGTAGGCGCTGTTGGCCTCGCGGATCACTTCGGCGACCAGCACCAGGTCGCGCCCTACCTCGGCCGACAGCGCGCCAGTGGAGATGTTCTCGTCCGACAGGGCGCCCAGCAGCTGCGTCACGAGTTCCGGCACGCGCGGCACCAGGCCGGACGCGCTCTCGGGATCGTCCGCGAGGGCGCGGACCTCGTCGAGGATCTGCTGTTCGATCTCCGGGCCGGCGTTGGTGCCGCTCGAGGCAACCAGCCAGCGATAGTAGGCGGCGTCCAGGTCGGACGCCATGTCCTCTTCATGCGCCACCGCGGCCGCGTCAAGCGCGGCCGAGGCAGCGGTCTCCTTCTCGGTGCCGCCCAACAGGCGACCTATCCAGTTTTTCACACCGCACCGCCGTCATGTCAAAGCTGAGAAAACCTATTTTAATACCATACGGCAACAAAAAGGCAAATCTCATCGCTCCTCCGTTGAATCCACCTCAATAGCGAGGAACAAAGCCTCAGCCCGCCGGACCCAGCACGCCCTCCACCCGGCGCACACGCTGCTCCAGGCTGCCTTCGAGCAGCACGTAGGGGATGGCGCCCGCCTCCAGCGTCTCGATCAGCATCCGGTGCACCTTCTGGCGCACCTCTTCGGACTCGCGCTGCAGGCCGTCCGGCTCCCAGGGGCTGTCGGGCGCCGTCACCAGGGTCCAGGCGTAGTCGTGGCGGCCGGCAAGGCGCGCCAGCTGCGGATCGACCCGGCCCCAGTACTGGCGGCTGTACAGCGCGGTCATCAAGGGCGTGGTGTCGCAGAACAGGAAACGCACGGCGCGCGCGGCCGCCTCGTCCTCGCGCGCCTGCTGGGTGCAGGCGATCGGGTACTGGTCTTCTTCGTCCGGCACGCGACCGCGGGCGTCGACGAATTCGCGCAGGTATTCCGGCACCCACACGCTGCCGTAGTGCCGCGCCAGGGCCTCGCACAGGGTCGACTTGCCGGACGACTCGGCGCCGAGCACCGCGATCCGCTGCACCGGAGAACTCACGCATCCCTCCGCGCGATGTTCGACCAGGCGCGCCAGCCGGTCCATGCCAGCACCACGAACACCGCATACAGGATGGCCGTCAGGTGCAGGTCCTTGTAGATGTACAGGCCGACGTAGAGCACGTCGACCACGATCCACACCAGCCAGTTCTCCACCTTCTTGCGGCCCAGCAGGAGTTGGCCCACCAGGCTGCCGGCGGTCAGGAAGCCGTCCGCATGCGGCACGTCGGTGTCGGTGAGGTGGTCGAGGAACTGCGACAGCAGCACGAAGCCGATGGCCCAGGCGGCGATGGCCCCGCCCCAGCCGGCGGGCTTGAGCCGCGTGACCACCAGCGGCCGGTCGCCGGCGCCGTGCAGCCACTGGTACCAGCCCCAGACCGAGGCGCCGATGAACACGAACTGCAGGCCCATGTCGCCATACAGCTTGGCCTCGAAGAAGACCACGGCGTAGGTAGCTGAGGAAACGATCGAGAACAGCCAGGCCCAGTGCTTCTGGCGGATGTTCAGCAGCACGGTGGTCGTTGCCAGCAGGAAGGAGATGAGTTCCAGCGGCGTGGTCGTGAATCCGGCGAGGGTCAGGGTATCGTTCATGCTATGTCATTCAGGGCCGGCGCATGGTAACAGCAAAAAGGCCCCGGCGGTGGACTACCGTCGGGGCCTCGATCGGGTCGCCTGCCCGATGACTTCTTCTTACTTCTTCGGGTATTTGACCGTCATTTCCTTGAGCAGGTTGTCGGCGCGGTCGACTTCCTTCATCACCCACAGCATGTAGCGGATGTCGACGTGGATCGCGCGCGTGATCGCGGTGTCGAAGTACCAGTCCTTGGTGATCGATTCATAGGTCGAATCGAAATTCAGGCCCACCAGTTCGCCGCGCTTGTTCATCACCGCCGAACCCGAGTTGCCGCCCGTGGTGTCGGCGCTCGACAGGAAGTTCACCGGCACGGTGCCCAGCACCGGGTCCTTGAACACGCCATAGCGCTTGGCCTTGATGGCCTCGAGCAGCGCGCCCGGCGCGATGAACGGATCCTTGTTGGTGGCCTTCTCGACGATGCCCTCCACCGTCGTGAACGGGCCTTTCACCAGGCCGTCGCGCGGCGAGTATGGCGCCACGGTGCCGTAGGTCACGCGCAAGGTCGAGTTGGCGTCCGGGTAGACCGGCTTGCCCTGCGACTTCTTCCAGGCGATGACGGCGGCCATGTACTGCGGGATCACGCGTTCGAGGTTGCCGTCGATCTCGTTGCGGCGGTTCTCCAGCGCCATGCCGCTCTCGTGCAGGCGCACGGCGAGCTGGATGAACGGGTCGTTGGACTTGCGGAAGGCGTCGGCATCCTTGCCGATCCAGGCCAGGCGCTTGGCGGTGTCGCCCAGCTCGGTGGCCTTGTACATGGCGTTGAGCGCGGCCGGCGCCGGCAGCAACCCGTCCAGGCCCTGCGGGCGCACTTTCGCGTCGATGCGGGCATAGCGCGCCAGCGCGGCGCCCCAGCGGGCTTCGTCGACCTGGGGCACGAAGGATTGCTCGAGGCGGGTCAGGCGCGCCTTGATGAAGGACAGGTCGCGCTCCTGGTAGCCCGATTCGCGCTGGGCGTCCGGCTTCTGGCGCTCCAGCGCCAGGCGGTACAGGGTGCGCGCGCTCTTGAGCAGGTCGCTGTGCGTTGCTTCCGCCCACGCCGCTTCCTGGCGCGAAGCCGCCATGTCCTGGGCGATCACGCCATCGAGTTCGCCGAGCAGGCCCTTGGCGCCCTTGCCATTCTGCTTGTGCCAGGCGCGGAACTCGGCATCCTGCACGTCCTTGATCGCGGCGATGTCCTTGCGCGCGAAGCCGTCCAGCAGGCCCTGGGTCTTCTTGAGCACGTTGTTCAGGCTCTTGGCCACGCTCGCGTAGCGCACGTCCCAGGCCGGGTTGCCCATGGTGGCGGCCGAGATCACCGACAGGTCGGCGGTAATGCTGGCAACCTTGGCCGGGAAGTCGACGTCGCGCGCGTAGCGGATCTCGCTCGGCAGCTTGTAGCGGCTGGTGCGGCCCGGGTAGCCCGCCAGCAGGATCGGATCGCCGTTCTTCAGGCCTTCGGCGGATACCACCAGGAAGTCCTTCGACTTGTAGGGCACGTTGTTGGGCGACGGGTCGGCCGGACGGCCATCGGGGCCGACGTAGGCGCGCAGGAAAGCGTAGTCGCCGGTCTGGCGCGGCCATTCGTAGTTGTCGATGTCGCCGCCGAAGTTGCCGATGCGGTCGGACGGCGCATACACCAGGCGCACGTCGCGGATCATCAGCTGCTTGATGCGGTAGTACTCCAGGCCGCGGTGGAAGGCCGGCACCGAGCAGCGGGTCGACTTGTCGGTTTCGCATTCGGCGACCAGCGCCTTGATGCGCGACTCCACCAGCTCGTGGCGCTCGCGGCCCGACATGGCCGGGCTCAAGCCCTTCAGCACGCGGTCCGTGACGTTCTCGACCTTCTCGGTCACGTACACCAGGGTGTTCGGCCCGCCCGGCAGTTCCTCGGCGCGGTTCTTGGCCAGGAAGCCGTTGATGATGTAGTTCTTCTCCGGCGTCGAGTTGCGCTGGATCGCACCATAGGCGCAGTGATGGTTGGTGACCACCAGGCCCTCGGGCGAGACGAAGGACGCCGAGCAGCCGCCCAGCGAGACGATCGCGCTCATCGGATGCTTGGTCAGGTCGGCCAGCTTCTCGGCCGGGATGGTGATGCCGATGCGCTTGAGTTCGGATTTCAGTTGCGGCAGCTGGTGCGGTTGCCACTGGCCTTCGTCGGCGATCGCGAGGTTTGCGACGCCGAGCAAGGCCACCGGCAGGACGAACGATTTGAACAAAATGGACCTCTGGTGAATGAAAAGCACCCGGCAGTATAGCTTTGTTATATATGCATGAGGTCGTTTTTTGGCGTAATGACGGACCATCAACCCTGTTCCTGCCCCATCCGCCAGCCGCCACCCAGGGACTGGATCAGCGCCACCGCCGCCGCCTGGCGGTCGGCCTGCACCTGCACCAGCTGGCGGCGCGCGTTCAGGGCGGTGGCCTGGGCCTGCACCACTTCCGAATAACTCACCTGCCCCGCGCGGTAGCGGTTCAGGATCTGCTGCTCGACCTTGTCGGCGGCTTCGGAAGCCACCCGGGTCAGCTCCTGCTGCTGCTCCAGGATACGGGTCGCGCTGAGCTGGTTTTCCACGTCGGCGAAGGCCGTGAGCACCGTCTGGCGATAACGCGCGACCGTCGCCTGGTGGCGCGCCTCGGCCCCTGCCACGCTCGCGCGGGTGGCGCCGGCGTTGAAGATCGACTGCGCCGCCGACAGCCCGAAGGACCAGGCGGCATGCGATGCCGAGAACAGGTCCGACACACGGCTGCCTCCGGTGCCCAGCGATGCCGATAAGCCGATGTTCGGGAAGTAGGCCGAGCGCGCGATGCCGATCTCCGCATTCGCGGCCGCCACGTCGCGCTCGGCGGCCGCGATGTCCGGGCGGCGCTGCAGCAGCAGCGAAGGCACCCCGACCGGCACCGCAGGCACCGTCACGCGCCATTCGGGCAACGGGGCGAGCGTGAACTCGCTCGGCGCCTTGCCGACCAGGACCGCGATCGCGTGCTCGAACTGGGCGCGCTGGCGCACCAGGGAGAGTTCGTCGTTGCGCGCGTTGGCCAGCTGGGTCTGGGCCTGCAGCACGTCGGTGCGGGCGACGATGCCGACATTGAAGCGGTTGGTCGTGATCTGCAGCTCGCGCTCGTAGCCGGCGATGGTGCGCGCCAGCAGGCTGCGCTGGGCGTCAATGGAACGCACGGCAAAATAACTCGCCGCCAGCTCGCCCTGGGCCGACAGGCGCGCGCTCGCCAGGTCGGCAGCCGTGGCCTCGGCACTGGCCTGGGTGCTGGTGACGCCGGCCCGCAGGCGGCCCCACACGTCCGGCTCCCAGCTGCCGCCCAGGTTCAGTCGATAGGCATTGTCCGCGCCCTGCCCGCGCACGCCCGCGCGGTCGCCGGACAGGTTCAGGTTCACGGTCGGGAACAGGGACGCGCGCTGCTGCGCCACCAGCGCACGCGCCTGCGCATAGTTGGCGACCGCCACCGCCACGTTCTGGTTCGAGACCTCGATGGCATCCGCCAGCCCATTCAGTACCGGATCGTCGAACAGCTGCCACCAGGGGCCGCGTTCGAGCGCATCGGCTGGCGCCGCCGGCACCCAGCCCTGGGCTTCCTTGAAGGCCGCCGGTTCCGGCGTCGTGGGGCGCTGGTAGGCGGGACCGACGGCACAGCCGCCGGCGATGCCGGCGACCAGGGCGACGAGGGAAAGGCGGTACATGGCGTGCGTTCTCATCATGGATTCGTTATTTTGCTGGGATCGGCTGATCGAGGTCGGCATGGCGGGTCAGCTCATGCTCGTTCGGCTTCCTGGTGCGCAGCTTGTCGAGCAGGACGTAGACGACCGGCGTGGTGAGCAGGGTCAGGAGCTGGCTGGCGACCAGGCCGCCGATGATGGCGATGCCGAGAGGGCGGCGCAGCTCCGAACCTTCGCCGAAGCCGATCGCCAGCGGCAGGGCGCCCAAAGCAGCGGCAAGGGTGGTCATCAGGATCGGGCGGAAGCGCAGGATGCAGGCTTCGCGCACCGCCTCCACCGCGCTCAAGCCGCGCGCGCGCTCGGCCTCGAGGGCGAAGTCGATGATCAGGATGGCGTTCTTCTTGACGATGCCGATCAGGAGGAAGACCCCGATCAGGGCGATGATCGAGAACTCCATCCCGAACAGCAGCAGGGCCAGCACCGCGCCCACGCCGGCCGAAGGCAGCGTGGACAGCACCGTCACCGGGTGAATCAGGCTTTCGTACAGGATGCCGAGCACGATGTAGATCACGACGATCGCCGCCAGGATCAGCATCGGCTGCTCCTTGCTGGATTCCTGGGCGGCGCGCGCCGTGCCCTGGAAGCTGCCGCGCACGTTGGACGGCATGGCGATGTCGGCTTCAGCCTGCTTCACCGCCGCCTGGCCATCCTCGAGGTTGTAGCCCTGGGCCAGGTTGAACGAGATCGTGGTCGACAGTTCGCCGTCCTGGTGGTTGACCGAGGTCGGAGTCGAGCTTTCCGCATAGCTGGCGATCGCGCTCAGCGGCACCATGGTGGTGACGCCGGTAGACAGCGCCGCGCCGCTGGACGGATCGCGTGCGGCCGTCAGGTTGCTGGATGATCCTGCCGTGCCGGTGGTCGACTGCGCGCCGCCGCGGGCGGGCACGTACACGTCGCGCAGGGCTTCCGGCGACTGCGCGTAGCGCTGGGCCACGCCCATGATCACGCGGTACTGGTTCTGCTCGTCGTAGATGTTGGCCACCTGGCGCTGGCCGAAGTTGTTGTACAGCGCATTGTTGACGTCGCGCGTGCCGATGCCCAGGCGCGCGGCGGTATCCTTGTCGATGGTGACGAAGGTCTCGACGCCGTTCTCGGCCTGGTCGGTGTCGACGTCCACCAGGGCCGGTTGGCGCTTCATCGATTCGGCCAGGCGGGTGGCCCATTGCTTCAGGTCGGCCGCGTTGTCGCTCTTGAGGGTGTATTGGTAGGTCGAGTTGCTGGAACGCCCGCCCATGCGCAGGTCCTGCACCGGGTTCAGGAAGATCGACACGCCGGTGACGCGCGCCAGCCTGGGGCGCAGGCGTGCGATGACGGCCTGGCCGGTATCCCCTTCCGCGCGCTCGTCGATGGGTTTCAGGTTGATGAACATGAAACCGCCGCCCGCGCGTCCGCCGCCGGTGAAGGCGACCACGGTGTCGACCGCCGGGTCGCGCCGGATGATGTCCACCAACTGGCGCAGCTTGCCCTGCATCGCCTTGAAGGAGATGCTCTGGTCGGCGCGGATGCCGCCGTTGAGCTGGCCGGTGTCCTGCTGCGGGAAGAAGCCCTTCGGGGCTGCCGCGAACAGGTAGACGTTCAGGCCGACCACGAAAGCGAGGATGACCATCACCAGGAGCTTGCTGTCGAGCGCCCAGTCGAGCGCGTGCCGGTAGACCCGCAGCGTGCGGTCGAAGCCGCGCTCGGACCAGCGTGCAAGAAGCCCGGGCTTCTTGTCCTTGTCCTCCTTGCGCAGCAGCCAGGCGCACATCATCGGCGTGGTGGTCAGCGAGATCACCAGCGAGATCATCACCGCCGCCGACAGCGTCACCGCGAACTCGCGGAACAGCCGGCCCACCTGCCCGCCCATGAACAGGAGCGGAATGAACACCGCCACCAGGGACAGCGAGATCGACAGCACGGTGAAGCCCACTTCGCGCGCGCCCAGCAGCGCCGCCTTCATGCGGTCCATGCCGGCCTCGATGTGGCGCGCCGTGTTCTCCAGCACCACGATGGCGTCGTCCACCACGAAGCCGGTGGCGACCGTGAGCGCCATCAGGGACAGGTTGTTCAGGCTGAAGCCCAGCAGGTACATGACGCCGAAGGTGCCCAGCAGCGACACCACCGTGGCCACCGCCGGGATGATGGTGGCCCGCACGCTGCGCAGGAACACGCTCACCACCAGCACCACGAGCAGAATGGACAGTACCAGGGTGAATTCGATCTCGTGTAATGATGAGCGAATCGAATTGGTGCGGTCCGACGCCACCTGCAGGCTCACGTCGCCTGGCAACTGGGCCTGCAGCGTCGGCAGCAGCGCGCGCACGCCGTCCACGGTCTCGATGACGTTGGCGTCCGGCTGGCGCGTGACCAGCACGATGACCGCCGGCTGGCCGTTGAACAGGCCCAGCGTGTTGACGTTCTCGACGCCGTCGATGACCTCGGCGACGTCGCTCAGGCGGATCGCAGCGCCGTCGCGCCAGGCCACCACCAGGTCGCGGTAGTCGGCTGCCTGCGGCCTGCCCTGGCCGGGCGTGCGCCCCTCCTTGCCGGCCGGCTGCGAGTAGATCTGGAACCGGTGGCCGGCGCCCTCGATCGCGCCCTTCGGACGGTTGGCGTTGGTGGCCTGGATCGCTGCGCGCACGTCTTCGCTCGACAGCCCGTATTTGTTCAGCGCATAGGGCAGCAGCTCGACGCGTACCGCCGGCAGCGAGCCGCCGCCGATCTCGACCTCGCCCACGCCCTTCACCTGGGCAAGGCGCTGCTGCACCAGGTTCGAGACCGATTCGTAGATCTGGCCGGGTGAGCGGGTTTTCGAGGTGAGCGCCAGGATGATCACCGGCGCGTCCGAAGGGTTGGCCTTGCGGTAGGTCGGGTTGCTGCGCAGCGTGGCCGGCAGGTCGGCGCGCGAGGCATTGATGGCGGCCTGCACTTCGCGCGCCGCCGCGTCGATCTTGCGATTGAGCTCGAACTGCAGGCTGACCCGGGTCGAGCCGTTGCTGCTGCTCGAGGTCATCTCGGTGACGCCGGCGATCACCCCGAGCCTGCGTTCCAGCGGCGTGGCCACGCTCGAGGCCATGGTCTCCGGGCTGGCGCCGGGCAAGGACGCCGACACCGAGATGGTCGGGTAGTCGACCTGCGGCAGCGGCGCGACCGGCAGCACGAAGAAGGCGGCGATGCCGGCCAGCGCCAGGCCGATCGTCAGGAGGACGGTCGCGATCGGGCGTTCGACGAAGGGCCGCGACAGGTTCATGCGCCAACCCTCTCCGGCTTGTTGGGCGCCCTGCCCGTCCTGCGGCGCGCCAGGCGGTCGAAGGCGAGGTAGATCACGGGCGTGGTGAACAGGGTCAAGAGCTGGCTGACGATCAGGCCGCCGAAGATGGCCAGGCCCAGCGGACGGCGCAGCTCGGCGCCCTCGCCCGTGCCAAGCATCAACGGCACGGCGGCGAACAGCGCTGCCAGCGTGGTCATGATGATCGGGCGGAATCGCAGCAGCGCCGCCTGGCGGATCGCGTCGAGCGGGGCCTTGCCCTCGTCGCGCTCGGCCTCGATGGCGAAGTCGATCATCATGATCGCGTTCTTCTTGACGATGCCGATCAGGAGGATGATGCCGATGATGCCGATCACCCCGAGCCCCTGCCCGGTCACCCACAGAGCCAGCAGCGCTCCCACCCCGGCCGACGGCAGGGTCGACAGGATGGTCAAGGGGTGCACGTAGCTCTCGTACAGCACGCCCAGCACGATGTAGACGCAGACCACGGCAGCCAGGATCAGCCACAGCTGGTTCGACAGCGAGGCCTGGTAGGCGCCGGAAGCGCCGAGGAAGCTCATGCTCACCGCATCCGGCATCCCGATTTCCTCGCTTGCCGCACGGATCGCGTCGACCGCGGTGCCGAGCGAGACGCCCGGGGCGGTGTCGAAGCCGACGGTGGCGGCCGGGTACTGGGCCACGTGGGTGACCTGCAGCGGCGCCTCGGCCTCGCGCACGGTGGCCACCGCCGACAGCGGGGTCGGCTGGCCGGAGCTCGTGCGCAGCTGCAGGCGGGACAAGGCTGCCAGCGACATCGCCTCGTCCTGCTGGGCCTCGAGGATCACCCGGTACTGGTTGGTCTCGGTGAAGATGGTCGAGACGATGCGCTGCCCGAAGGCGCTGTAGAGCGCGTCGTCGATCGCGGCCGCCGTGATCCCTAAGCGCGAGGCGGTGTCTCGGTCGATGTCGATGTAGGCGGCGCTGCCCATGGCGCCGGCGTCGGTAGTGGCGTTGCGCACTTCCTTCTTCGTGGCCATCTGCGCGACCAGTTTCCTCGCCCATTCGTTCACGGTGGCGCTGTCGGCGCCCTCGATCGACAGGCGGTACTGGGTCGGGCCGCTTTCGGCGTCGATGGTCAGGTCCTGGGTCGGCTGCAGGTACAGGGTGACGCCCGCCACGCCCGCCACGCGCGAACGCAGGCGGCTCATGATCGCTTCCTGGTCGCCGCGCTCTTCGGGCTTCAGGTTGATCAGCATGGTGCCGGTGTTGAGCATGGTGTTGTTGGCCGCGTCCACGCCGACGTAGGAACTGAGCGAGGCGACGGCCGGGTCCTTCAGCACTTCGGCGGCGGCGAGCTGCTGGAGCCTGGCCATCTCGGCATAGGAGATCGACTGGCGCGCCTGCAGTCGCGCCTGCAGCTGGCCGGTGTCCTGGGTCGGGAACAGTCCCTTCGGGATCACCACCCACAGCAGCGCGGTCAGCACCAGGGTGGCCAGCGCCACCAGCAGGGTCAGGCCCTGGCGCGCCAGCACCCAGCCCAGCGCCACGTCGTAGCGCCCGATCACGCGATCGAAAAAGGCCTGGGACTTCTGCGCGAAGCGGCCCGGGCGCTCTTCTTCATGGCTCTTGAGCCAGCGCGCCGACATCATCGGCACCAGGGTCAGCGACACCACCATCGAGATCAGGATGGTCACGGCCAGGGTCACCGCGAATTCGCGGAACAGGCGGCCGACTACGTCGCCCATGAACAGCAGCGGAATCAGGACCGCGACCAGGGACACGGTCAGCGAAATGATGGTGAAGCCGATCTGGGTCGCGCCCTTGAGCGCCGCCGCCATCGGCCTCTCTCCTTTTTCGATGTAGCGCGCGATGTTCTCGATCATGACGATGGCGTCGTCGACCACGAAGCCGGTGGCGATCGTCAGCGCCATCAAGGACAGGTTGTTCAGGCTGTAGCCCATCAGGTACATGACACCGAAGCTGCCGACCAGCGAGATCGGCACCGCCAGGCTGGCGATCACGGTGGCGCGCAGGCTGTGCAGGAAGGCGAAGATCACCAGCACCACCAGCGCCACCGCCAGCAGCAGTTCCATCTGCACGTGGTGCACCGAGGCGCGGATGCCGGCGGTGCGGTCGCTCAGCACGTCCATGCGCACCGCGGCCGGCAGCCCGGCCTGCAGCTCGGGCAGGCGCTCCTTGATGCCGTCCACGGTGGCGATCACGTTGGCGCCGGGCTGGCGCTGCACGTTCAGGATGATGGCCGGCTTCATGTTGGCCCAGGCGCCGATGCGCACGTTCTCGGCGCTGTCGACCACGCGCGCGACCTCCTTCAGGCGCACCGGGGCGCCATTGCGATAGGCGACGATCAGGTTCTGGTAATCCTCGACGGCCAGCAACTGGTCGTTGGCGTTGATCGCGTAGGAGCGGGTCGGGCCGTCGAAATTGCCCTTGGCGCTGTTGGCGTTGGCCGCCGTGATCGCGGAGCGCAAGGTATCCAGGCCCAGCCCGTAGGACGCCAGCGCCTCGGTATCGGCCTGGATCCGCACGGCCGGACGCTGGCCGCCCGACAGGCTGACCAGGCCCACGCCCGAGACCTGGCTGATCTTCAGCGCCAGGCGCGTGTTGACCAGGTTCTGGACTTCGGTGAGCGGCAGCGTGTCGGAGGTGATGGCCAGGGTCAGCACCGGCGCGTCGGCCGGGTTGACCTTGGCGTAGACCGGCGGCGCCGGCAGGTCGGTCGGCAGCAGCGAACCGCCGGCGTTGATCGCGGCCTGCACTTCCTGCTCGGCCACGTCCAGGGTCTGGCCGAGGCCGAACTGCAGGGTGATCACCGACACCCCGGCCGCGCTGGTGGAACTCATGCGCGTCAGGCCCGACATCTGGCCGAACTGGCGCTCCAGCGGCGCGGTGACGGTGCGCGCCATCACCTCGGGACTCGCGCCCGGGTACAGGGTCTGCACCTGGATGGTCGGGAAGTCCACCTGCGGCAGCGCCGACAGCGGCAGGAAACGGTAGCCGACCAGGCCGGCCAGCACGATGGCCAGCATCAGGAGGGCCGTCGCGACCGGCCTACGAATAAATGGCGCCGATGGACTCATTAGTTATCCTTGAAACCGTCGCTCCCGCGAAGGCGGGAGTCCAAGTTCATTGGTGCAGCCACGTTCATTGCTGCGCCCCCTGACGCTGGCGTCGCCCCTCACCCTGCGCACCGCCCTGCCCGGCCCCACGCGCCCCCTGCGGCCGTTCGCCCGGCAGCGTCACCCTGGCGCCATCGCGCAAACGGTCCGCCCCTTCGGTAATCACCTGCTCGCCCACCTTCAGGCCCGACTTGATCTGCACCTTGTCCACCGTCGCCTGCCCGCGCGTCACCGCACGCTGCGACACCGTCTTCTCCTTCGGATCGAGCACGTACACGAAGTCGCCGCTGGCCCCATGGCGCAGCGCCGTCACCGGCACCACCACGGCGTCCTCGATCACGTCCAGCTGCAGGCGCAGGTTGACGAACTGGCTCGGGAACAGCTTGTTGTCGTTGTTGGCGAAGCGCGCCTTGGCGCGCACCGTGCCGGTCTGCACGTCGACCTGGTTGTCGAGCGCCTTGAAGCTGCCCGTGGCCAGGGTATCGGTGCGGGTGCGGTCCAGCGCCGTGGCGGGCAGCGTTGCTCCCTGCGCGATGCGGCCTTGCAGCGCCGGCACCTGGTCCTGGGGCACGGTGAATTCGACGTCGATCGGCGCCAGCTGGGTGATCACCGCCACTCCGTTCGCGTCGCCGGTGTTGACCAGGTTGCCGATGTCGACCGTGCGCAGGCCCACCCGGCCGGAGATCGGCGCCTTCACCTGGGTGTAGCCGACGTTCAGCTGGGCCACGCCTTCCGCCGCGCGGTCGGTCATGACGGTGCCCTCCAGCTGCTTGACCAGCGCCGCCTGGGTGTCGACTTCCTGGCGCGCGATCGACTCCTGCTCCAGCAGGGTGCGGTAGCGGCTCAGGAGCAGGCGCGCGTTCTCGAGCTGGGCCTCGTCGCGCTGGCGCTGGCCGCGCGCCTGCAGCAGCGCCATCTCGAAGGGGCGCGGATCGATCGTGGCCAGCACCTGGCCGGCCTTGACCGCCTGTCCCTCGGTGAACAAGATCTTCTGGATCACGCCCGAGACCTGCGGCCGTACGATGGCCGTCGCCGCCGGCACCACGGTGCCGAGGGCGTCGATATGGATCGGAATGTCGGCCTGTTCCGCGGTCGCGACGCCGACCGTGGTGGCCGGCCCGCCGCGCCCGCCCCGGCCGCCCGCGGCGCCAGGGCCGCCGCCGGGACCGCGTGCGCCGGCCGCTCCCGGCGGGCCGCCCGCACCCTCTCCCGCCGGACGGTGGGTCAGGTACCAGGCCAGCGCCGCCAGGCCAGCCATCGCGAGCACCGCGATGACGGTACCGATCAGGCGCTTGCGGCGCCTGGCTTCGGGAGATGGAGGGGGCGGGCTCGTGAGGGCGGACTTGGGGGACTGGTTCGAATCCATGCTCAACCTTATTATTTTGAACAGAATGTTATTCAGATAACGTAGTGCCGAAAAGATTAGCACGCGCTCCTGCCCTGATATGTTTCGTAACGTACATTGCGCGCACGCTTCTGTTACATGGGCGGGACGATCCTTGCGCCGCTTTCCGCCGATCGCCCGGAAAACCGGGCAGTAAACGGAAAACGGATGCGGAATCGCTTCCGCACCCGTCGATCTGCCGTAGCACCCAGTTACAAACTGGCTACAAATCTATCGCCTCATGGGCTGCCGCACATGCAGTGCGTGACCGCGGCGAAGGGCTTGCGGCCGTCGGCGACATCCTTGAGCCAGGCCATGTCCTGCGCCACCTGGGCCATCGGACCGCTTGGCAGCGCCTCTTCCAGCAAGCCGAGCCTGACCTGGATGTTCACGGCTTGCGCGGTCGAGGCGCCCATCATGTTCAGGAAGCGCTCGATGCGGCTGACCGGACGTTCGATGTAATCGACCCGGTAGTTCTCGCCCAGCTTGGCGCGCTTGGCGGCCGAGGCCAGCGCGTCGCGGTAGCCGCCCAGGCTGTCGACCAGGCCACGTTCTTTGGCTTGGGCGCCGGTCCAGACCCGGCCCTGCCCCACTTCGTCGATCTTCGCCGGCGTGGTCTTGCGCGCTTGTGCCGCCTTGGTGGTGAACTCGCTGTACACGTGGTTGATGCTGCTCTGGACCAGCGAGCCGAAACGCGGGTCGAGCGGGCGCAGCGGGTTGTAGGCATCGGCCAGCCAGGTGGTGGTGACGCCGGCGGTATGGATGCCCAGCTTGTCGCTCACCTTCTCGGCGGTCGGCAGGATGGTGAACACGCCGATCGAGCCGGTGATGGTGGCCGGGTCGGCGATCACCTCGTCGGCCGCCATCGAGATCCAGTAGCCGCCCGATGCGGCCACGCTGCCCATCGACACCACCACCGGCTTGCCGGCGGCGCGCGTCAGTTCCAGCTCGCGCCGGATCAGCTCCGATCCATAGGCGCTGCCGCCGGGCGAATCCACCCGCAGCACCACGGCCTTGACCTGCTCGTCCTCGCGCGCCTGGCGGATCAGGTTGGCGGTGGTGACGCCGCCGACCACGCCCGGGCCGCTCGTGCCTTCGGTGATGTTGCCGGACGCGACGATCACGCCGACGGCGTCGCCGAAGGGCCGCTGCTCGTGGCGCGCCAGGTAGTCCTGGTAGCCGACCTGGCGGAAGGATTTGATGCTCTCGTCCCAGGCGCCGCGCTTGGCCAGCATGGCGCGGATCTCGTCGCGGGTCTTGAGGCCGTCCACCAGCTTCGCCCCCAGCGCCACCTTGGCAGCGCTTCCGCCTGCCGCTTCCATCTGCTGCGGCAGCGTCTCGATCCACTTCGCCACGCTGCCCGCCGGCAGCTTGCGGTTCTTCTCGACCTGGGCCGTGTAGTCCTGCCACAGGGCGTTGTACAGGAAGCGGTCGGCCTCTTGCGCCGCTTCCGACGGGCCGTTGGCGATATAGGGTTCGGCGAAGCTCTTGTAGGTGCCGACCTTGATCAGGTTGACGGTCACGCCCAGCTTGTCGAGAGCGTCGCGGTAGTAGTTGCGGCTCTTGCCGAAGCCTTCGATCAGCACCATGCCCATCGGGTGCACGTAGACTTCGTCCGCATGCGAGGCGATCAGGTAGCGCTTCTGGTCATAGGTGCCGCCCCAGGCCACCACCTTCTTGCCGGACGCCTTGACGCGGTCGATGGCGGCGCCGATCTCCCGCAGCTGGGCCAGGCCGCCGCCGTCGAGCTGGTCGAGCAACAGCACCACGCTGCCGATGTTCTTGTCCTTGGCCGCCGCGTCGAGCACGCGCAGCAGGTCGCGCAGGCGCACGCTGCGCTTGCTGTCGCCGCCGACCGAGTCGAGCACCGTGTCCTGGAAACTCGACTGGTACTGCTCGACCAGGTCGCCCTTCAGCTCCAGCACCAGGGCGGTCTTCTCGCCGATCGGCTTGACGCCGCCCGAGGTCATGATCGAGACGACCAGGATCACCAGCAGCAGGAACAGCAGGTTCATGAAGGTGCGGCGCGATACGTCGACCGCGTGCCACAGCATGCCGAAGGCGCGGCGCAGCGCACTCAGGGGTTTGAAAGCCATCGAAACTCCGTCGTCAATCTATTGAATGGGCGCAGGCCGTCTTAAACGGTGACTGCGGCCGTCCCGGCCTTTTCCTTCTGGGAGATGGCGAACAGGCCGGCATACACGAGTATGCCATTTACCATAAGCAATTCCAGCCCAAGGCGGTAAGAACCGAGCAGGTGTTCCTGATTGTACTCAAGGAGAGCGCAAAGAATCGGCGCGCCAATCGTAATGTACGGGACCAGGCGGTCGGTCACGGCACGACGCGTGAGCATGCCGAAGGCGAACAGGCCCAGCAGCGGTCCATAGGTATAGGCCGCCAGCTTGAGGATGACGCCGATCATGCTCGGGCTGTCGGCCAACTTGAAGCCCATCACCAGCACCAGGAACAGGGCCGCGAAGCCCAGGTGCACGCGGCGGCGCAGGCGCTCCTTGTCTTCTTCGCTCAGGTCGGTGCGGCGCTTGATGCCCAGCAGGTCGATGCAGGTCGACGAGGTCAACGCCGTGATCGCGCCGTCGGCGCTGGGGAACAGGGCCGAGATCAGCGCGATCAGGAACACGACCTGCAGCGCCGCCGGCAGGTGGCCCATCACCACGGCCGGGAAGATCTTGTCGCCGCTTGCAGTGACGCCCGCGATCGGCGCGTACAGGTACAGCAGGCCACCCAGGAACAGGAAGCTCATCAATACCACCACCAGCACCGCCGTCAGGGTCAGCATGTTCTTCTGCGAGTCCTTCAGGGTCTTGACCGAGATCGTCTTCTGCATCATTTCCTGGTCCATGCCGGTCATCGTGATCGTGATCAGGGCGCCGGCGACGATCTGCTTGAGCCAGAAGTTGGGACTGTCGGGATCGTGCGTGAAGATATTGGCCAGACCTTGCGACTGCATCTGGTTCAGGCTTTCCGGCACCGACATGTTCAGTTCACCCAGCAGGATCCAGACGCATGCGAACAGGCCGAACAGCATGGCGCTGGTCTGCAGGGTGTCGGTCCAGACAATGGTCTTGACGCCGCCCTTGTAGGTATAGAGCAGGATCATGCCCAGCACGACCAGGGTGCTGAGCCAGAACGGCACGCCGAGGCTGTCGAGGATGATCGCCTGCAGAATATTTACGACCAAGTACAGCCGCGCGGTGGCGCCGAGCAGGCGCGAAACGATGAAGAAGCCCGCCCCGCTCTGGTAAGCGCGGCGCCCGAGGCGCACGTCCAGGTAGTGGTAGATCGACGTGAGCTGCAGGCGGTAGTACAGCGGCAGCAGGATGTAGGCCACGGCGATGTAGCCGATCACGTAGCCGATCACGATCTGGGCATAGCCGAAGCCGTCGACGCCGACCGCGCCCGGCACGCTCACGAACGTCACGCCGGACAGCGTGGTGCCGACCATCCCGAAGGCGACCAGCATCCAGTTGCTGCTCTTGTTACCGATGAAGAAACTGTCGTTGTTGGCGTTGCGGGAGGTGGCCCATGCCACGGCGAGCAGGAGCGCGAAATAGGCGATGAGGATTGCGAAGAGGAGTGCCGGGGACATGGAATTCCAGTGGGGTTGTCGTTTCGCCCAGCAATATACACCTAAGCGTTGCGACCGGGAATGCAGCAAGCTTGGCCTGCCATGCCCGGGGGTTATGCCCCGACGATACCAATGCCGGCCTGCTACTCTTCACTAAAATTCCCGACAGTTGCGATCAAGGTGGCGCCACAGGTCGTTTTATGCCCCTCGTAGGCGACTGCGATATCGTCGATGACGTGGCGCAGTTCGCCTTCGGCAATCTTGCAATCGTCATGACCCTTGATAGGGCAACTGCATAGATCGCCAACGCGCGCCACCGGTTTGCCATCCACCGTGAAATACTCTGCGCTCACACTCACGACCTTGCCGCCGTGAGATGTCGGGTCACCGAGACGAATTATATTGCGCATCGCTCAGCCTTGTTCTTCGGGCGGGTGTTTCTGGTGCAGCCTATCGCCAGAATTGTTGTGTTCGGCAACCTTCGTAGCGCCATCCTCTGGATGACTTTGTGCGATCAATGGCGTGTCAACTGGCGCAATGGCAAGCGCACGCTGGTCGTTATAGTCGACCAGCTTCCAGACTGTCGCCAGCTGATGGGAAGGTGCTTCTCCTTTAAGCTGCTGCCAGAGAGATGGTCTGCCTAGCACTGTCACCCGCGGCATTGTTTCGCCAGCTTGGATATACCTGCGCCGGCTGCTTTCGGTGCCGGATGCTTCGTTGGATTCCCACATACCCGTTTGCGGACAGGTGCGTCCGGTGGCGGCAAGCTCTCCCAACGGAAAACGCGGTTGCGGGTCGGGGCCTGTGGTCTTTACCGCCGCGGCGCCGGTCGGGCGCACACGGATAGTGCTCGTGATCTTGTCCCACACCGCGATGGCTTCTTCGTCGGTCAGGCTGGGTTTGGTGGCGCCGGCGGTGTTATTGACGACGCCGGTTTGCATGAGGATCAGCACGAACGGTTTGAGAGGATCATGCGGCACGCCTTGGAAATCGATGCCAAAATCGTGAATGCCGTGGATGTCGGCTTGGTCTGGCGAGCGGGACAGGCCTTCAAAGCCGTCGACCCAATCGTGGATCTGCCGCTCGCCTCTACGGAAGTATTTGGTTCTCAGACGCGGGTGGTTCGGGTTTTCGGCTTTCAGATTCTTTTCGAGCCGTTCGAGTTGCCACTTCAGCGTATTACTTTCGCTGCGGTGCGGGTTTGAAGGCCGGATAGAGATGGACAAATGCGTGTCGGGGAATTCCTTCAGGCGAAAGCCGATGCTGACCAGTTCAGCACGACGCTCCTTCTCCGCGCCCGGTTTATCTGGAAGGAAGGCATGCTCGATGCAATTGCCAGGTTCAGCAGGTACTTCATGCTCCGCACGCGGTCGCAGACGCTGGGCAATACTGATGATATCCAAAGTCACGCGATCTTTCATATTATCTAAAGGACGCGAATCGATCACCACTCCGTCATCGTTCAACTTGAAATATCCGTTGATTTTAAGCTCGCCGATCGCCTCAAAACCTTCATAACCGGTTACGATTTTCCCCTCAGGGTGAGGTATTTCTGCAACCGAAATCAATAAGGGAATGTCATTGAGATAGATAGCCTTCTCGCTTTTTAGCTCGTCGATGAATGTCTGCGCCATGGCTTTGACTTCGTTCACGCCGTTCGGGTACACACTGACCCCGAGAGGGATACTAACGTCCCCCCAAGCGACCGTGGTTGCCGCAGGCACGTCGATCATGAAGCGCCCGAAGCAGACGGTCTTGGTTTTCTCGAACATTGGCTGCAGGCGAGGAGTGAGTACGGTCATGTTCGGTGTCTTCCATTCATCAGGATCATGTTTGCAAGCGGCCAGCAGCCATACGGCGGCAACGATTACCGCGCTCCTTCGCATATGCGTTCCCTTTCTTAGCATGTCCACACCGCTTTCTGGGCGATGCGTACGATGCTGTACAGCGTCGAGGCGATAGCCCGAGGATCCTTGTAGCTCGACTGGTGTTCGTAGCCGGTTTGACGGAACACCCCCTTGAACAAACCACTTTTTAATTGGTGATCTGCCGACTTGGCAGGAACTGTCTGATCTCCTGCTGCCTCCGGTGAAAGAATTTTGGCGCGCACCGGAGGTGTTGACTTGCCCGAGGAGGAATCGGGCGCCGCCGTATCGCGGAGGCTGTTCCAGGGAACGAGGTCCACCGTCCCTTGTCGATTGTCGCGAACAATTTGCCAGTCGTACCAGCCTGCAGGGTCGGGGCAGTCCTTGTCGATCGCCCAGACAACTTCCCCAAAGCTCTGCCGCCCGCGATCGGCGCCGTAATGCGCATAACTATTAGGGTGATAGGTGCCTGCAATAGTTCGGTGAAAATGCTGCACCCGATCAAGATACCTGCACGTTCGCTCGAACGTTCCGCCGCCCCGCTCAGGGGGGAATCCGCACGGATTGATCCAGTCTTCGACGAAAAGCGAATACCAGCTCCCACGAAGCTTGTAGATCTCGCGGTAAGGATCGCCTTGTCTAGGCCATGATCCCAGCTCGCGTCCTTTGTGTGTCACGCGCAGCCAGCCATTGCCATAGGATTCGCTTGGCAACAATTGCAAACCTCCTGGAGCGTTCGCCAATACCGCGGTGACTTCGTCACCAGAATTGCCCGCGACTTTGGCACCGATGCTCTCCAGCGGATTGCCCAATATCCCAGGATCCTCGAAACCGGCCCGCATGCGTTTATACGCTGCTGGAGCCCCTATGGCCGGCATCACGCCGTGAACAATGCCAAGCACCTTGTCCCACAGATTCCCGAATTGTGGATGAATCAAAGCCCGTCCGACCAGCCCGCCCATCGAGTGGGTAACGATGATCGCCTGCTTGCATTCGTAACCTGACTCGCTGAGCTCCTCCATCGCCTGCCGGATGCGCTTGGCAACAATCTTGGCACTATCGCCGTTGGATTGCAGCCAGTTATACCCGAACGCATACACAGCGAACCAGCAGCCTGTCGCGACCTTCTTGAGTTCGTCCTCGGTCAGGGCCTTCTGGGGCAGGCCCGGATCGGCATGCCATGCCTGAGGATCGACCCCGACCACGTCGCGCCATTCAGCACGCATCGTCCCCTCGAAGAAAGTATTGTTGAGCCGTGATTCAAGATGCTGCAGCAATTCGCCATAACTCTTGAAGAAAACCTCGCCCCAGCCACGCGCCCTTGCCTTCTGCACCGCGCTGCGCCGGTTCTTGACGATGATGGGATCATCCACCAGCAATGGCGAACGCAAGCCTTCGTCGATCTCGACATTGGCATGCCGTCCGTCGCCGCTGACATCGGAAGGGCCCGAAGGATCGTAGATATCAACCGTGGTGTGCAGCGGGTCCAGCCTCAACTGACGCTCGCCGGGTGTCTCGTTGGTGGAGCCGGCGATATTCGTCGGTCCCAGAACGTCTGGCCGCCAGGCGATGTTGTCCTTCCTGCGCATTTCCTGTTGCCGAGCCGCGCTCATGCGCAGATTCGACCCCATGATCCCGGGCAGGAAAATGATCGGCAAGACCCGCCGGGGCAGCATGCGCGCGCACTGCGGCGCCTTGTCCTGCTTCGGTGTCGCAAAGCCCTCGGCCTTGCGCGCTGCGCCAACATGTTGTTGCGCCGGCAAGGGACGTTCTGCGGTAGTCATCGTTTGCTCCTCCTTGAAGCGATCAGTCGTCAAGCGCTTCGATGCTGTAATGGCCGAACGGGATGGCGCTGGCAAAACGCTCAGTCATCCCTGCTGCATTGGTGCGTCCCTCGAAGATGCGGCCGTCCTCCGTCGTGATCCGGTAACGCTGGTTCTTCATGGGTTCGTCGGTCCCTATCCACCGCAAAACAGTTTGCTGGTCATGCGCCATTTCACTGGTGGGTGGCTCCGCAGCCACGAGGCCCCCGTCTCCAGGTTTGACATGAGAGAATTTCGACGACTTGATCGTGTGCTCGCCACTGCTTTGCTGCGTGATCGCGCCACCGCCAATTTCCGCTTGCGCTCCCTGCGCAACAAAACGCAGGTTCGGAGCCTGCAGAACAATCTCGTCAGTTGCTGTCAGTACGATACGTTTCGCAGACGTGAGTTCGATGTCGTCGGCATGGGTTTGCATCTCGAGTTTGCCGCTGGCCGCGATAAGCTTGATGCCCAGCCGATGCGCGAACAAACTGATACTTTCGGAGGCACGTGCGAGCAGTTTCCTGCCAACCGAAAACTGCGTATTGCCGATGCTGACCAGATCGATATGCGTTTGCGCGCCAACGGCCACATTGTCCTGGCTCGCCAGCGCCATACCGGCAGGCGCTGATACCGCCACGACAGGTTGACCACCTTCGCCCGTCTCGCCGGTGCCGACATTGCTGCCGCCCTCCCATTGCTTCAGGTAGCCGATGAGTTGCGTAAGCTCTTTATTGTCGGTGTCTCCGGCATGGTGCGTGGATGACAGCTCGGACAGCTGCTGCTGCACACCCTGCATCGCTTCGATCAAGCCGACCAGTTCATGGCGATCCAGCTGTTTGCCACCGGCCTTGAGGCGCGCAGCGGCACTGATGAGGATACCTCGGGCACCACGCACGGCTAGCGCATGATCGCTGCGCAGCTCCGCACCTTCACCGCGCGCCTCGCCTTCGCCGTCACTGCGGGGATGCGTGAGCCATCCAAGATTCAGTTCGCTATGGCCATGCTGCGAAGAGAGCTGTGCGTTGATTTGGCCCGGCGTATCGTCCAACCGAAGCTGGTTGTAGCGAGTGCCATGCACTTCTTTGCTCTTGATGCCGGCGATATATCGGTTTCCCGGCAATGCACCGACATGGCTGAACGATGGCGGCGGAGCTCTGCCGCCGTAGACCTGCGCCACGATGATGGGCTTGTCCGGATCTCCTCCCAGGAAATCGACGATCACTTCATCGCCAACGCGAGGCAGCGTAATCGTTCCCCAGTGGTTGCTGGCCCAGGTACTGGCGACGCGTACCCACGCCGAGTCCCGATCGCTGTCGCTGGCGCCTGCACCTTGCGCGTGCACATGGTCTTCGGCCCTGGCTCCGGGAAAGCGCACCTTGACGCGGCCGTACTCATCGCAGTGTACTTCTTCACCTGCCGGGCCAACCACGACAGCACTTTGCAGCTGTGGACGCGGTAAATCGCTGTGTGGATCGAAAGCGGGAACGATCGGAATCCCGCGCCGCACGCAGGCAAAGCGGTTGGTGTAACGCATACCGCGTTCGTCGCTAGCCTCCTGCAGGGCGCTCCTGGGCTGCGCGTCGTCCCACCGGCTCAGCGCAAACAGGCGCTGCACCTGGTCGTCAATCGCTTTCGGAAGATTGCTCTCAGCATGGACCTCCAGACGCGTGACGACGAAATCACGTTCGTTCTCGGGGTGCGTGTCGATCTCATGGTGTCCAGCCAGTCCTATCCATTGTCCGACACATAGGGTTCGCACACTGCCTTCGCCATAGAAACACTTGGATTCATACTCGTGCCGTTTCATGCGGAGTTCGCCAAGGCGACGGTAATCTTCTCCATTGTCTCCGGCGTGAGGCATGTCGACCTGGTAGTCGTCGAGCGTAGCCGCGAACTGACTGCCCGTCGCTCCTTGATCGATACACGAAGGTGTAGCACTGGATGTCAGGCGGCCATGCACGTAGTCCCAACTCTGGCGCGTCACATTGCCCGGCTTTAGCGCACGAACTGGACTCCAGCGAATGATGGTGTCGCTTTGCTGCGCACCCTCGTCCTGGTGGTAGCGCACGGTGCCGGCGACGTTTTGCGGCAGCATGGAGGCATCATCGAACAGGACCAGCGTATGGCCGGGCATGTCCTGGCTTCCCGACTCGCTGGCACGTCCGGACCGAACAAACCAGGCGATACCACGTCGTTTCCATAATCGACGCAGGAATCCGGCATCCGATTCGTTGTGCTGCATCGTGAATTCTCGAGCCGGATATGTGCCAGTGATATGAGACCAGTCCACGTCGAAGGCCTTGGCCAGTACCGGATTGTTCCGGCGCCATTCGTCGAGAATGATTTCGGTAATATCAAGCTCGTTCTGCTGACGGAAAACGCGGGTGTTGATACGCTGTTCCATCAGCGCCAATGCGTCGCGCATTACGAGTTGGTAGGTCGCCAGACCGCCATCGCTGTGCCCGGCTGCCGCCTGCGACACGATGCCGCATACGGCGTGCAATTCACCGCGGTCGGTAACGAACTGGAGTTCGATCGGCAACGCGATAAACTCTTTCAAAGGGAAGTCCGCACGGCTTGCTACGCATGCCAGCCGGTACTCCAGTCCGCCGCATAGCGTCTCGTTTCCTGTGACACGCTTGACCAGCAAGACGTCGTCAAGCACATTCTGCCCTTGCGCCAGCCTTGCACGGATTGGCCGGTTCCCTTCCGACATACCGACGAACGCGCTTGCCAACTTCTTGAGATTCATGCGAGTTGCATCCCAGGTTGCATTACTGAGTGATTAGCTGCAACAAGCAGTATTGCAACTATGAACTCACGGTAATTGATCTGGGATAAACCCGAAGCCGAGACAAGCTAAACAGGACAATGAGCGCGCGCAGTAGGATGTTTCACGCGCGCGCGGCGTACCGAGTCATTGCAGAGCAGGCCGAAGTATGAGTGCGGAACTCATCTACCGGTATAACAAGCAAGGCCAAACGCAGCCAAACATTTCGCGGAAATGCTATGGGGCTGCAGATGCAGACCTACGCTTCCTCGCCCTGCACCCGCTCGAAGGGTCCGATGCAGGTATTCATGCTCTCGTCCGCGCACATCAGGAACAGGGCTCCCGAAGGATGGAAGCGGATGTAGTTGGTGGCCCTGGTGCCGGGCTTCATGACGGCGCCCGCGCAATCCTTCTTGCCGTTGTCCTTGACGATGCGGTCTTCCAGCCGGTAGAAGCCCTTGGCGCTGGGTTTGGCGGGAATGCGGAACTCGCTCTCGGATACTTCTTCGGCGCTGGTGACGAGGGTGGTGCCGTCGGCCCGGAAGCGGTAGGTTTCCGAACAGCCGAGGTCGGGCAGGCTCAGTTTCCAGATACCCAGGATGGGATGGTCGGCCGGCGGTGCGGCCTGCGCACCGGACAGCGCCGAGATCAGCAAAGCCCCAGTCAACACTGCGGCAGGCACACGCATGGCAGGCTCCTTCGCACGTTGCGACAGCCGGACGGACGCCGCGGCAGGCCCGCGCATGCGGGCGGTGCCATTATTGCAGGGGCGGCGCGCGCACGTCGCACGCGCCGCCCGGCCGGACCCGTCAGTCGTTCTCCGGCGTGGTCTTCGGCTTGGCCGGACGGCGGCTGCGCGGTGCAGCCTTGCGTGCCGGAGCCTTGTGGGCCGGGCGCGCGGTATTCTTGCGGGCCGGCTTGGCCTCGGCGTCGCCGCCGGCTTCGGCGGTTTCAGCGGCGGCCTCGGCGACAGTATCGGACGCCTCATCCGATGCGGTATCGGCGGCCGGCGTGTCGGCTGCGCTGTCGGGCGCCGCGGCCGGGACGGGCAGCTCGGCCGCGGCCTCGAGCGCCGGGGCCTCGACGGCGGCTTTCCTGGCGGCCGGCTTGCGCGGCGCGCGGCGGCGTTCCTTGACCGGGGCCGGCTCCGCGGGGATCTCCGCCACCGCGGTGTCGGCGGCTGCGGGCGCCTCTTCGGCCGGCG